>NZ_LOWY01000001.1:0-36968 GCF_001524185.1 Burkholderia sp. FL-7-2-10-S1-D7
GCGCTCGCTCGCCAAGGGCGAGGCGATCACGCAGGACACGTCCACGCTCGAGAACCCCGCGATCCTCGAGCAGCTCGCCGAAGTGCGCTGATCGCGCCTGTTGTGCACGTTGCGCACACGAGCCCCTGCGCGGCAATCCCGATTGCCCGCGCAGGGGCTTTTTGCTAAATAACGGCATGACCGTTTCGTCCCGTCCGGCGCCTGCCGCGCCGCCACCCGTTCCCGAGCTGCTCGCGCGTGCCCATGCGCGCTATTGGCGTTTCAACGTCGTGTTGATCGTGGTACTGATGGCGATCGGCTTCACGGTGTCGTTCGTCGTGCCGTTCTTTGCCCCCGCGCTCGCAGGCATCCGCTTTGCCGGTTTCAGTCTGCCGTTCTATGTCGGCGCGCAGGGCGCGATTCTCGTGTATCTCGTGCTGATCGTCGTCTACATCGGCCTGATGCAGCGCGCGGACCGCTTGCTGCGGCGCGCGTACGACGAACATGCGGCGCAGGCGGGCAATGCGCACCATGCCCGCTGATCCATGCTGACGCATCGACTGATTCGCGCGTACGCGCTTTACACCCTCGGCTTTCTCGGGTTCGTGCTGTTGTTGTGGCGGATCGAGCGCTCGACCGGTTCCGGCGTGTGGATCGGCTACGTGTTCCTGTTCGTGCCGATTGCCGTGTATGCGGTGATCGGGCTGCTGTCGCGCACGTCCGATCTCGTCGAATACTATGTGGCCGGGCGGCGCGTGCCGTCCGCGTTCAACGGGATGGCGACGGCAGCCGACTGGCTGTCGGCGGCGTCGTTCATCGGTCTGGCCGGCTCGCTCTACGCAACCGGCTACGATGCGCTCGCGTACGTGATGGGGTGGACCGGCGGGTTCTGCCTCGTCGCGTTCCTGCTCGCGCCATACGTGCGCAAGCTGGCGCGCTACACGATTCCCGATTTTCTCGGCACGCGCTTTTCCAGCACCGCCGTGCGCGCGCTCGCGGCCGGCGCCGCGATCCTGTGCTCGTTCGTCTATCTGGTCGCGCAGATCCAGGGGATCGGGCTGATCGCGACGCGCTTCATCGGCGTCGACTTCGCGATCGGGATCTTCTGCGGGCTCGCGGGCATTCTCGTGTGCTCGTTTCTCGGCGGGATGCGCGCGGTCACGTGGACGCAAGTCGCGCAGTACATCATCCTGATCAGCGCGATCCTGATTCCCGTGTCGCTGATCGCGATGAAGAACGGGCTCGGGCCGGTTCCGCAGTTCAATTACGGCAAGCTGATGGAACGCGTGGCGGCGCGCGAGGCGCAGGTGCGCGATGCCACCGCCGAGCAGCAGGTGCGCGATGCGTATCGCAGGCAGGCCGGGGTCGTGCAGGCGCAACTCGACCGCTTGCCTGCATCGTATGCGAACGCTCGCCAGCAACTCGTCGACCAGCTTGCGGACCTGCGGCGCCACAACGGGCCGCTGCGCGAGATCAACCAGCGCGAGCGCGAGCTGGCGGACTTTCCGCGCGATCCGACGGCGGCGCGCGTGACCTGGACCCAGACGCGCGATGATCTGCTGGCACGCGCCGAGCCACCCGTGCCGATGCACGAGCCGTTTCCCGCGGCGAATGATGACGACCGCAAGCCGCGCAAGCGGAATTTCCTCGCGTTGCTGTTGTGCCTGTCGCTCGGCACCGCGAGCCTGCCGCACATCCTCACGCGCTACAACACGACGACGTCGGTCGCATCGGCCCGGCGTTCGGTCGGCTGGACGTTGTTCTTCATCGCGCTGTTCTACCTGAGCGTGCCGGTGCTCGCGGTGATGATCAAGTACGAGATTCTCACCAGCCTCGTCGGGCGGCCAATCGCCGAGCTGCCCGCGTGGGTCACGCAGTGGCATCACTTCGAACCGGATCTGATCAGCGTCGTCGAGGTGATTCGCGACGGCATCGTGCACTGGTCGGAGATCCAGATGCAGCCCGACATGGTCGTGCTGGCCGCGCCGGAGATCGCGGGGTTGCCGTATGTCGTGTCGGGGCTGATCGCGGCCGGTGCGCTGGCCGCGGCGCTGTCGACCGCGGACGGGTTGCTGCTGACGATCGCGAATGCGCTGTCGCACGACGTCTATTACTGCATGGTCGCGCCGGACGCGTCGAGGCAGCGGCGCGTGACGATCTCGAAGGTCTTGCTGCTTGGCGTCGCGCTGTTCGCGTCGTATGTCGCGTCGCTCAGCACGGGGAAGATTCTGTTTCTGGTCGGGGCGGCGTTTTCGCTTGCGGCGTCCAGTTTCTTTCCGGTGCTCGTGCTCGGAGTGTTCTGGAAACGCACGACGACGCGCGGTGCGATCGCCGGGATGCTGACGGGGCTCGCGGTGTGCGTGTACTACATCGTGTCGACGTATCCGTACTTCACGCAGCTGACGGGGTTCGCCGGGCGGACGTGGTTCGGGATCGAGCCGATCAGTTCAGGTGTGTTCGGCGTGCCGGCGGGGTTCGCGGTGGCGATCGTGGTGAGTCTGCTCGATCGGCAGCCGGATGAATACACGAGGGCGCTGGTGGATTACATTCGGCATCCGTGACGCTGAGGCGCTGGACGCGGGGCATCGCGGCGAAAAAAAGTTTTCGATGTTGCGCAAGGTCAGATACAGCGGTTTGCCAGCCGCTTCGTCGCCCGGTGTCGAGCGTCGCTGCTGCTGCCTCGGCCTGGAGACCGGCTTGATCGCGGCAGTCAGCGGCTTGCGGTCCTTTCAGCTCGCCAGATTCAGCGAATTGCGGATCAGATGCGCGATGCAGGTCTGGATTTGGGCGGCCGGATAGCCGCCTCGATCGCTTCGGGGAAGCCGCGCAAACTGTCGGCCACCGCGATCAGGATGTCGTGCAAGCCTCGGTTCTTCAGTTCGTTGAAGACCTTCATCCAGAACTTTGCACCCTCGGTTTGCTCGATCCACAGACTCAGCACTTCCTTGCGACCGTTGGCACGAATGCCCAGCGCCAGATAAGCATTCGACCAGGACGCCCGAGCGCGGATAGCTATTCGGTGGACATGCGTCAGGCGTGCCCGTCCCTGGTGTTTTGCGCTTCGTCGTTTCCCACGTCTGTCGGCCGCGGTGCCGAGGTGAAGTCCGGTGGCGGCGTTTGATAGTTGGCTTGATAGCCACAAAACAAAAAGCCCCGCAAATCATTGATTTTGCGGGGCTTTTTAAATCATTTGGCGGAGAGAGGGGGATTCGAACCCCCGATAGGCGATTAACCTATACACGCTTTCCAGGCGTGCGACTTAAACCACTCATCCATCTCTCCGGAAGACCGAGAGTATAGCAAACTCTGACGGATGGTCGCCACCCCCTTGGGCGATCCGCCGAAATCGGCCGGAAAGCCGCCTTCCGCGGTTCGCGCGGCGGCTCAGGTTCGTAGCGAATCCGGCCGCGCAGAAGAGCCGTGCCTCCAGTTACGCCGTGCCCGACCGCACGGCCGCGCGAGTCTGCTATCTTCCCGGGCATCTGATCGCTTTCCTGCCTCTCCATGACCGACCGCATCGTCGCCGCATTCGATTTCGACGGCACCATCACGACCACCGACAGCTTCCGTCATTTCGTCCGCTACGCGGTCGGCACGCCGCGATTCGCATGGGCCGGGCTGCGCGCGCTGCCGTGGATCGTCGCGATGAAGGCGGGACTGTTGTCGCGCGGCGATGCGAAGGCGAAGTTCGCGTGGTTTGCGCTCGGGCCGATCCGCGAGGACGCGCTCGACGTATTGGCACGCAGCTTCGTCGACGGCTACTTGCCGAATCTCGTGCGTCCGGACATGCTGGAGCGGGTGCGCGAGCATCAGGCGCGCGGGCATGAAGTCGTCCTGGTGAGCGCGTCGCCGTCGCTGTATCTGGAGAAGTGGGCGAAGACGGCCGGCATCGACACGGTGCTCGCGACGCGCCTCGCGTTCGAGCGAGGCACGTTCACCGGGCGGCTGAACGGAGAGAACTGCTGGGGCCCGCAGAAGGTCATGCGCTTGCGCCGCTGGTGGGGCAATCGGCTGCCCGCGAAACTGTTCGCCTACGGCGACAGCCGCGGCGACAAGGAAATGGCCGAACTCGCGAACTGGGCGTGGATCCGCGGGCAGGGGCCGATGCCGCCGATCGGCGACTGACGGACTAACGGGCGGCGCGGCGAGCAACGCCGCGCGCTGCCGTCAAGCGTCGGCCCGCCGCGTGCCGCGCACACCGCGAACCGGACGATACGCACCCCAGCGATTCGCCCGCCTGAACGTGCCGACGTCGTTGAACCGCACGCCGACTTCACGCAGTGCCTTGTGCGCTGTGCGCGCGGTCAGCTGCCGGATGTAGAACGGATCGCGCACCACGAAGTGATGGATCGCGTGCGTGCTGCCGAAGTTGAAGCAGAACAGCTGGAACGGCAGCATCCACCACGGGTTGAGCACCTGGGTCTGCTGGATCACGTTGCGCGAATCGATGTCGCCGAAGTAATGCATGTTCGAGCTGACGAAGTTGATGCAGAAGCTGCGCACGAAGTTCGGCCCGAGCCACACGACCGCGAGGAAATCGACGACGTGCATCACGCGCTCGACGACGGTCGGCACGGTCACCGCATAGCCGAACGCATGCAGCGCGAACAGGCCGGCGTGATAGACGATGAACGCATGCCACAGCGCGTAGTACGCATGACCGATCGGCATGTAGGATGACACCTGCTCGATGCGCAATTGCGCGCGTTCGGCCGCATCCTGCACCGGTTGCGCGGCCACGTACTGCTTGACCTTGCGGCGCATCGCCTCCGGCCGCAACACGACGGCGAGCATCCCGTCCGCGATCATCAACAGCCGCTTCACGCCCCAGCGTTCGCCGTTGGTGATGCCGAATTCCTCGAGATCCGATTCGCCGCCCGACACCTTGTGGTGATGCAGGTGCATGCGCCGGCGCGTCCACGGGTTGATCGTGCCCGGCCGCGTGAGCCAGCACAGCGCCATCATCAGGTGATAGGCCCACGGTGTCTTCTTGAAGTACATCAGGTGGATCAGGTCGTGCTCGAGTTCGTGGATCAGCGACGTGACGAACGCGATGAGCGGCAGCGCGACGTACCACGCGATCGCGCCGCGCGCATACAGCCAGGCGATCGCGAGCATCGCGCTCACCGATACGGCCATCACGGTCGCGCCGACGAGGTTCTGGTTGTCGAGCAGCGGAAAGCGCGCGCGGATCGCGTCGCTCGCGGCGTTGACCTCGCGGCGGACGTACGCGACCTTGTCGGCGTCATGTCGAAAGACGGTTCGTGCAGATTGGTTCATCGACCGGAATCCGTGCAGAGAGAGTGGGGCGCAATGCCGATGTGACAAGCATAGGTGCGCCTCGTGGCGCACGCGAGGGCCGTCGGTGCCAATGATGGTGTCATTTCGGGCCACGTTGACCCGCGCGCCGGCCTGCGACGCGGCGTCATGCGGCTAGAGTGCCGACGTGGTGTCATTGCGGGCCAGCGACGCTACAATCCGCCGAAAACCGCTCCGGAGTCCGCCGTATGGCCCTGTCCGTCCCGGATGCCGCGCGCCAGCTGAACAAGGCGACGGTATCGTCCGCGTATGCGCTGTTCATGCTGATGCTCGCCGAGGAGCGCGGCATCGATGGCGGCCGGATTCTCGCCGGGTCGGGTGTCGAGCGCGACCGGCTCGCCCAGCCCGACGCGCGCATCACGCCGCTGCAGCAGGCGGCGATCGTGTTCAACCTGCTCGAGGCGACGGACGATCCGTCGATCGCGATCGAGATCGGCCTGCGCAGCAGTCTCACGAAATCCGGACTGATCGGCTTCGGGCTGATGAGTTGCGCGACGCTCGGCGAGGCGATCGCGCTCGGTATCCGCTACCTGCCGACGCGCGTGCCGTTCTTTTCGGTGCGGCTCGCGCAGCTCGACGGGATTGTCGACATCGACGTGCTCGAGGCATTTCCGCTCGGCCGGCTGCGCCAGTTCGCAGTGGAGAACTTCCTGGTCGAGACGGCGATCCTGTTCAACTCGCTGCTCGATCCCGCGCCCGGCCGCACGCTGCGGTCGCGCGCGGAGCTGCATTTCGAATGGCCCGAACCGCCGTGGTTCGAGCGCTATCGCGAGCGGCTGCCGCGCTGTCATTTCGACGCGAGCGCGAACCGCATCCGCTGCGACGCGGCGCTGCTCGACGAGCCGATCGGCACCGCGAACGCGCAGACCGCGCAGATGATCGTCCAGCAATGCGAGGCCGAGCTCGCGCGGCTCGGCTATGCGGAAAGCATCGTCGAGCGCGTGCGCAACCTGCTGATCTGCGGCGACGCCGGTTATCCGTCGGTGGACGAAGTCGCACGCGAGCTGCACGTGTCGGCGCGCACGCTGAAACGCAAGCTCGCGGAATTCGGCGCGACTTATTCCGCGCTACTCGACGAGATCCGGCTGCGCGATGCGCTCAGGTTGCTCGAGGGCACACGCCTGCCGGTCGACGAGATCGCGGCGCGGGTTGGCTATACCGACCGCGCCAATTTCACGCGTGCGTTCAAGCGCTGGACCGGCGTCGCGCCGAGCGAGCGGCGCTGACGGCACGCCGCGCGGCGCGGCCGGTGTCGGTGGTGCGCCCTGCATCGATCAATCGACCCGTCAGACGATCGCAACCCAGTTCGCCCCGCGACCGCCCGGCACGCGCGCGTGCAACGACAGCGTGCCGTCGCTTGGCTCGACCGCGTAGACCGACACGTATTCCGACTGCTCGCCGCATGCGACGAGCCAGCGTCCCGACGGATCGATCGCGAAGCCGCGCGGCTGCGTTTCGGTGGCCGTCGCATGAGCGGGTTCGAAGGTGCCGTCCGCATGCAGGCGATAGCAGAGCAACTGGCTCGACGTGCGTTCGCTGACATACGCGAAGCGTTCGTCGGGCGTCAGGTGGAGATCGGCTGCCCACACGGCGGGTTCGGTCGGCGCGGGCGGGCGCGCATGGCCTTGCGCGAGGTCGATGACGGCCGGGTGACGCGCGCTGACTTGTGCGTTGCCGAGGCGGCCGCTGTCGACGTCGCGCGAGAAGGTCGCGAGCGTGGCCTGGAATTCGCTGACCGCGACGAGCATGTGGCCGTCGCGCGCGAAGCGCAGGTGACGCGGCCCGAAGCCGCCCGGCACGCGCGTTTCGCCGTGCTCGACCGCGCGCAGGCCGCCTGCATCCTCGACCAGCGCGAACGTGAAGATCCGGTCCGAGCCGAGCGAGCTCACGTACGCGAATTGATTGTCCGGCGACACGATGACGGCATGCGCGTTCGCGATGCCGTGCGCGACCTGCAGCGGCGCGCCGTCGCCGTCGCGCACGCGCGCGGCGTCGTAGAGGCTCAGCGAGTTGCCGCCGTACGACGCGCCGAGCAGCCAGCGGCCGCTGCGATCGAGCGACAGGTACGCGTGACTCGCGTCGATCGCGGTTGCGCCGATGCGGGCGAGCGCGCCGGTGCCGGCCGCGATGCGGAATGCGACGATCGTCGGCTCTGCGCCGCGCGTCGCGACGTACAGCCGCCCGCGATCGGGCTGCACGGCGACTGGCATCGCGACGTCGCCGGCCGGGTAGCGGGCGAGCGGCGCGAGCGCGCCGTCGGACGTGAGCGAGAACGTGGCGAGGTCGCCGTCGACGGCATTCGAGACGACGACGGTCAGGCGGTCAGTGTTCGGCATGGCGGAGCATTGCGGTGTGCGTGAAGGACTCGTCGGCCGGCAGGCCGCGCGGCGGATCGCTGCGCCGGTGCGTGCGGGCGAACAGCGCGGCGACCGCGGCGACGAGGGATGCGATCGCGAGCGCATACAGGCCGCCCGTGATCGAACCCGTATGTTGCTTCAGATAGCCGAAGGCCGTTGGCGCGACGAAGCCACCGAGGTTGCCGATCGAGTTGATGAGCGCGATCACGGCCGCGGCTACGCGCGTGTCGAGGTAGCCCTGCGGGATCGGCCAGAATAGCGACGACGCGGCCTTGAAGCCGAGTGCGGCGAAGCAGATCGACGCGAACGACCAGACGGGATCGTGCGACGTCGACGCGAACAGCCCGCACGCGGCGAGCACGAGCGCGAACGACAGCCAGCGCTGCGGATGCTTCCACTTCGCGGACAGCACCGCGAAGCCGTACATCGCGCCGATCGCGATCATCCACGGAATCGTGTTGTAGAGGCCGACCTGGAAGTCGGTGAGGCCGCCCATCTTGCGGATGATGGTCGGCAGCCAGAAGGTGGCAGCGTAGATCGTGAGCTGGATCGCGAAATACAGGAAGCAGAACAGCATGATCTGCGGGTCGCGCAGCAGCGTGGCGGCCGATACGTGCACCTTCGAGCGCAGGTCGCGGGTCGCGCGTTCTTCATCGAGCGCGTTCTGGAGCGCCGCGCGTTCGTCGGCGGTGAGCCACGTCGCGTCGCGTATGTGCGACTTCAGAAGCAGCCAGCTCGCGCCGCACAGCGCGACCGAGAACATCCCTTCGATCAGGAACATCCACTGCCAGCCTTGCAGGCCGAAGCCGTGGATCGACAGCAGCGCGCCGGTAACGGGCCCGGACAGCACCGACGCGAACGCGGAGCCGCCGAGGAAGATCGCCATCGCCTTGCCGCGCTCCTGCGGCGGCAGCCATTGCGACAGGTACAGCACGACGCCGGGGAAGAAGCCGGCCTCGGCTGCGCCGAGCAGGAAGCGCAGCACGGAGAACGACGTGTCGTTCCAGACGAACGCCATCGCGGCGGCGACGATGCCCCACGTCGCCATGATCCGCGCGAGCCAGATGCGCGCGCCGTAGCGCTGCATCAGCAGGTTGGACGGCACTTCGAACAGCGCATAGCCGACGAAGAACAGGCCGGCACCGAGCCCGTACGCGGCCGCGCCGATACCGATCGACGCTTCGAGGTGGCGATCGACGAAGCCGACGTTCACGCGGTCGATGTAGTTCGCGATGAACATGATCAGCACGAGCGGCAGCACGTGCCATTTCACTTTCGAGACGGCGGACGCGAGCGCGTCGCGGCCGGGCAGGGCAGGCGTGGTCAATGGAGTCTCCGGTCGGACGGCGGACGGGGCGGCGGCCCGCGTCGGCGTCGGGTGGTGAGTTAAGTAGTATGTCGTCGTATAACATGGTACGCCTCGGATTCCGGCATGGCGTCGCGGGTTTACCCGAAATTCGGCCAAATATTGCGCAATGCATCGGGAGATTATTTGGCTCAATCACATCAGATGACGTATGACATGATTCGACAGCCAGCTGGTGACCATGCCCTCGGCGGCCGGCCCTGCGCTGCGTTGGGCGTCGCCCCCGGGGCGGGCGACGCCCGCTACGCCATCGACACGACGCTGTTCAGCAGCATCTTCACGAGCACGGCCTGGCGCGTTGCGCCCGTCTTCGCGAAGATGCCGCGCAGGTGTGCGCGGGCGGTGTTCTTCGTGATGCCGGTGGCGGCGGCCGCTTCGTCGAGCGTCAGGCCGTCGACGAGCAGCAGTGCGATCTCGGTTTCCATCGGCGTGAGGCGAAACAGTCGGTGCAGCATGTCGCGCGAGGTCTGCGGCGACGACGCCGGATCGCGGACGAACACCGCGACGGCCGGCCGGTGCTGGCGGTCCTCCGCGCCGCGATAGGGCGCGAGCGGGCGCAGCAGCACGTTCAACGGCATCGCGCCGCCGGGACGCGACAGCGTGGTGGCCTCGATGCGCCCCAGCGCGCCCGCGCGGAAATGCTCGAGCGTGGCCTGCAACGCCTTCTGCAGCCGGCGCTCGTCGAGCGGGCACGACGCATGGAGCCGCTCCTGGCGCAGGCACAGGCCGTCCTGCTGCGCGATCAGCCGTTCGGCGATGCGGTTGTGCTTGATCACGCGGCCATCCTCGTCGAGGATCGCGGTGCCGACGTCGAGCCGGTCGACGGTGCCCGCGTACAGCGCGCGCTCGGCGTCGAGCACGTCGAGCGCCGCATGCAGCTCGACCGCGCGCTGCAGGTGGGGCAACAGCGTCGCGACCTGCGCGCGTTCGGCCGCGTCGAAGTCGCGGGCATGATGCGCGCGGCTCACGAAGAACGCACACTCGACGCCGCGCTCGCCGCGCAGGTTCGCGCCGAGGATGAAGCGCAGGTCGAGCGGCTGCAGGTACTGCCGGTAGAAATCGTGCGCGCACCAGCGGGCGGCGCCGAACAGTCCGTCTGCCGTGAACACCTGGCCGGGCGGCTGGTCGAGAAACGGGCACAGCGCATAGAACTGCTCGCTGTACGACGGCTCGCCGGGCAGCAGCGGGCCGTCGGCTGACGCGTTGATGATGAGCCCGCGCCGCGAGCCGCCGGGGTTGCGCAGCACGAGCGTCGTGAAGCGCGCGTCGAGCCGCACGCGGATCGCTTCGAGAAAGCGCGCCCACGGCGTCGTTTCCGACAGGCCCTGATAGACGAGCCCGAGCCACGCGCTGAGTTCGCGGGCCGTCCATGCGGCGTCGTCGAAACCGTCGTGCGCGGCCGTGTCGTCGGGCGCCAGCGCGATCCGCATGCTCGTGTTCTCCTGGGGCGGGGTGAATGCGTCCGAACGAGCATACCGGCCGGCCGGCGGCCCGCGTCATCCGAACGGAGTAGACGACGCGGGCAGTGCCCGTGCGACGCGGCCGGCGAGGGTCAGGCGACGCGCTCGCGCAGCAGGTACGCGACGATGCGGTCGGCCGCCGCTTCCGGCGACTCGGCCACCGTGTCGATGCGCAGTTCCGGCTGCGCGGGCGGCTCGTACGGCGAGTCGATGCCCGTGAAGTGCTTCAGTTCGCCCTTGCGCGCCTTCTTGTACAACCCCTTCGGATCGCGTTCCTCGGCCACCGCGAGCGGCGTGTCGACGAATACTTCGACGAACTCGTCGGGGCCGACCAGCGCACGCGCCATGTCGCGTTCCGCGCGGAACGGCGAGATGAACGATACGAGCGTGATGAGCCCGGCATCGAGCATCAGTCGCGCGACTTCGGCCACGCGCCGGATGTTCTCCACGCGATCGGCCTCGGTGAAGCCGAGATCGCGGTTGAGCCCGTGCCGCACGTTGTCGCCGTCGAGCAGATACGTATGCCTGCCGAGCGCATGCAGCCGCTGCTCGACGAGGTTCGCGATCGTCGACTTGCCCGCGCCGGACAACCCGGTCAGCCACACGATGCGCGGCGTCTGCGCCTTCTGCGCCGCGCGCGCGTTGCGGTCGACGTCGACGGCCTGCCAGTGCACGTTGTGCGCGCGGCGCAACGCGAAGTGCAGCATCCCGGCGCCGACCGTGTCGTTGGTGAAGCGGTCGATCACGATGAAGCCGCCGGTATGACGATTCTGGTCGTACGGATCGAACGCGACGGGCCGGTCGAAGCTCAGGTTGCACACGCCGATCTCGTTCAGCGCGAGCGTGCGCGCGGCGAGATGCTCGCGCGTGTTCACGTCGATCTTGTACTTCGGCGTCGCGCAGGTCGCGCCGACCGTCTGCGTGCCGAGCTTCACGAGATACGGCCGGCCCGGCAGCAGCGGTTCGTCGTGCATCCACACGAGCGTCGCCTCGAACTGATCGGCCACCTCCGGCGGCGCGTCGGCGTGCGCGATCATGTCGCCGCGGCTGATGTCGATTTCGTCGGCGAGCGTGAGCGTCACCGCTTCGCCGGCGCACGCGACGTGGGCTTCGCCTGCCGGCGTGATCACCGACGCGACGCGGCTTTCCTTGCCCGACGGCAGCACGCGCACGCGTTCGCCGACGCGCACTTCGCCGGACGCGATGCTGCCGGCATAGCCGCGGAAGTTCAGATGCGGGCGGTTGACCCATTGCACGGGCAGGCGGAACGGTTCGTCGCGCGTCACGCGCTCGACGAGCGGCAGCGTGTCGAGATGCTGCATCAACGGCGGGCCCGCGTACCACGGCATTCGCGTGCTCGGCGCGATCACGTTGTCGCCGCGCAGTGCGGACATCGGAATGCTGACGATCTCCTGCAGGCCGAGCTCGGCCGCGAACGCGCGATAGTCGGCGTCGATGCGCTCGAACACCGCTCGGTCGTAGTCGACCAGATCCATCTTGTTGATCGCGAGCACGACGCGCCTGATGCCGATCAGCGCGACGAGATGGCTGTGGCGGCGTGTCTGCGTGAGCACGCCCTTGCGCGCGTCGATCAGGATCACCGCGAGATCGGCAGTCGACGCGCCGGTGATCATGTTGCGCGTGAATTGCTCGTGGCCGGGCGTATCGGCGACGATGAACTTGCGTCGCGCGGTCGCGAAGAAGCGGTACGCGACGTCGATCGTGATCCCCTGTTCGCGCTCGGCCGACAGGCCGTCGACGAGCAGCGCGAAATCGAGGTCGCCGCCTTGCGTGCCGACCTTCTTCGAATCGGCTTCGAGCTGGGTCAGCTGGTCGTCGAACAGCATGTTCGATTCGTAGAGCAGGCGGCCGATCAGCGTGCTCTTGCCGTCGTCGACGCTGCCGCACGTGATGAAGCGCAGCAGGTCCTTCGTCTGCGCATCGTCGGCGTGCATATCGGGGGCCTCGGGCGTGGTGAGAACGTGTGCCATCAGAAATATCCCTCCTGTTTCTTCTTTTCCATCGAGCTGGCCGAATCGCTGTCGATCAGCCGTCCCTGGCGCTCGGACGTGCGCGTGTCGCGCATCTCCTGCAGGATGTCGTCGAGCGAGCTCGCGTCGCTGTCGATCGCGCCCGTCAGCGGATAGCAGCCGAGCGTGCGAAAGCGCACCTTGCGCATCTGCGGCACTTCGCCGGCGCGCAGCGGCAGGCGTTCGTCGTCGACCATGATCAGCGCGCCGTCCCGCTCGACCACGGGCCGCTCCTTCGCGTAGTAGAGCGGAACGATCGGAATGTCGTGCAGCCGGATGTATTGCCAGATGTCGAACTCGGTCCAGTTGGAGATCGGAAACACGCGCAGGCTTTCACCCTTGCGCTTGCGCGCGTTGTACAGCGACCAGAGTTCGGGCCGCTGGCGCTTCGGGTCCCAGCGGTGCTGCGTCGAACGCAGCGACACGATGCGCTCCTTCGCGCGCGATTTCTCCTCGTCGCGGCGCGCGCCGCCGAACGCGGCGTCGAAGCCGTAGTGGTCGAGCGCCTGCTTGAGCCCTTGCGTCTTCCACACGTCGGTGTGAACGGCCGATCCGTGCGTGAACGGATTGATGTCGTTCGCCACGCCGTCGGGGTTCACGTGAACGCGCAGGTCGAGGCCGAGGCGCTCGGCCGTCTCGTCGCGAAACGCGATCATCTCGCGGAACTTCCACGTTGTATCGACGTGCAGCAGCGGAAAGGGCGGCTTCGCCGGGTAGAACGCCTTCATCGCGAGATGCAGCATGACCGAGCTGTCCTTGCCGATCGAATAGAGCATCACCGGGTTTTCGCTTTCCGCGACCACCTCCCGCATGATGTGGATGCTCTCGGCCTCCAGTCGCTCCAAGTGGGTCAACATCGTTCGTCTCCTTGTTGCATGCCGGCGCCGCGCGACATGTGCGGCGTTTCGTGCATGACGCCAACGGTATCGAGCGAGGGCGGTGCCGTTCTTCGTCCGGGTGGACTAGGGCCTGTTCCGGTCAACAACGGGCTTGCGCCAGTAGCACTAATTTTTTTGTTCAGGGGAGCGTGCGTGATTGGCCGGAACGGGCCAGACCCGGCACGGCACGGCGGCGCAGCGGATCTTTCCTTAGTCCACCCGGACGAAGTAGCGCGTGGAGCGCTCGCTTAAGGTGAGCGCTCGACCACCGGCGGAGACGACACATGACGGACGACACACGTGCCAAGCAATTGCTTTCGGGCCAGACCTGGGCCGATTTCTGCGACACCCTGAAGCGCAGCGGACAGCAGATCCTGCGCGCCGACGCGCCCGACGATCCGCTCACGCGCGCGGAAGGGTTCCGCTACCTGAGCCGGCTGATGCGCATCGCGCTCGAGATGCACGTCGAGTTCGCGGACGGCGGATGGCCCGGCTTCTTCTCGCCGTCGCACGAGACCGCGAAGATCGGCGCCGACAATCCCGACAATCTGTACCAGTACGCACGCCTCGACGGCCGCTGCGAATATCGCGTGACGGGGCGGCGCGGCACGGTCGCGTACCTGAGCTTCGGCACGCAGAAGGGCGGTTACGAAACGGACGGCAAGATGCTGCAGACGGGGTTTCTCGATGCGAAGCAACTCGAGATCGCGCCGGACGGCAGCTTCGAGATCGTGCTGAGCGCGACGCCGCGCGAAGGCAACTGGGTACGCATGGAGCCCGGCACGAACGCGCTGCTGGTGCGCCAGACCTTCCTCGACCGGCGCGCGGAGACGCCCGCGCAACTGAAGATCGAGCGCATCGGCGCCGACGACCGCCCGGCGCCGCTCGACCCGCTCGTGCTGCAGGGCGGCCTCATGCGCGCCGCGCAGTTCGTCGAGCGGACGTCGACGCTGTTCGCCGACTGGGCCGCGAGCTATGGAGCGCACGTCAACGCGCTGCCGCCCGCGGACCAGGCGCTGTGCCAGTCGGTCGGCGGCGATCCGAACATCTACTACTACCACTCGTGCTGGTCGCTGGCCGATGACGAGGCGCTCGTGATCGACGTCGACACGGTGCCCGACTGCGACTTCTGGAACGTGCAGCTCAACAACCACTGGATGGAGTCGCTCGACTACCGGCACTTCGACATCTGCGTGAACAAGCACAGCGCGCGCCTGAATGCCGACGGCGGCGTGACGGTGGTGGTCGCCGCATCGCGGCCGGGCGACGCGAACTGGCTCGATACGGCCGGGCATCGCAGCGGCACGATCTGCTGGCGCTGGGTCGGCGCCGCGCGGCCGGTGCATCCGCGCACGCGCGTCGTCAAGCTCGCCGCGCTGAAGGACGCCGCATGAACGCGCCGCTCGACCGGATCCGCACGCTGCTCGATGCCGACGGGCTGATCGCCGAAGCCGTGTCGCGCACGGGCGGCCTTGCCGCGTTCGGCGACGGCCCGTATCGCGAGGCGCTCGACGTGATGTGCGCATCGCTGATCGATGAAGCGAAGCTGTCCGCGCGCGGCGCGGAGATGATGCGCGAGAAGCTCGTCGGCCAGCTCGTGAATCGGCTCGTCGTCGAGGATTACTGCCGGCGTTATCCGGAGATCGTCGAAATCGAGATCGACGATCCGCTCGTGATCGTCGGGCTGCCGCGCACCGGCACGACGCTGCTGCAGCGGCTGCTCGCGGTCGACCCGCGCTTTCATTCGGCCGCGTGGTGGGAAACGCGCTATCCGGCGCCGCTCGCCGGCGAGACACTCGCCGCGCCGACCGTGCGCATCGCGCGCGCGCAGGCCGAGGTCGCGGCCATGATCGACTGCATTCCGCAGATCCTGACGATCCATCCGCTCGACGCGATGCTCGTCGACGAGGAGTTCATGCTGATGGAGCACTCGTTCGTGTGCGCGATGGATTCGTACGCGAATGTGCCGGGCTATACGACGTGGCTCGAGCAGCAGGACCTGACGCCCGTCTATACGTACCTGAAGCGCATGCTGCAGTTCCTGCAGTGGCAGAAGGTGCAGCGCGGCGTCGCGCCGGCCAAGCGCTGGCTGCTGAAGACGCCGCAGCACCTGCATGCGCTCGACGTGCTGTGCCGCGTGTTTCCGCGCGCGCAGGTGGTGCTCACGCACCGCGACCCGGCGCAGACGATTCCGTCGATGGCGAGCATGGCGCACACGCTGTGGCAGATGTACGCGGACAACCCGGATCCGCGCACGGTCGGCGCGCAATGGCACGCGGGAATGGCGCGCGCGATCCGCGCGGCGATGACGGCGCGCGACGCGTTGCCGGCCGAGCGGTTTCTCGACGTGCGTTTCGAGGACACCGTGTCGAATCCGCTCGGGGTCGCCGAAGCCGTGTACCGCTTCGCCGGCATGCCGCTCGATGCACGGCAGCGCGCGGCGATGACGGACTGGATGACGCGCAACGGCCGCGACAAGCGCGCCGCGCACGATTACTCGATCGCGCGCTTCGGCTTCACCGATGCGCAACTGGCGCACGACTTTGCCGCGTATCGCGCGCGGCACCTGCGGGCGGCCGGCTGACGGCGCGCCCGCGAAACCAACGACAACCAGGAGACAACCCATGTTGCTGAAGGACAAGATCGTCGTGATTTCCGGAATCGGGCCGGGGCTCGGCGTGAAGCTCGCCGTCGAGGCGGCACGCGAGGGGGCGCGCGGCGTGGTCGTCGCGGCACGCACGATGGAAAAACTCGACGACGCGCAGGCGCGGATCAGCGCACTCGGCGTCGCATGCGACGTGCTGAAGGTGCAAACCGACATTACCGAACGCGCGCAGTGCCGGCAGCTCGCGCTTCAGGCGGTCGAGCGCTTCGGCCGGATCGACGCGCTCGTGAACAGCGCGTTCGTGCACGGCACGTTTCCGGAGGCGGTCGAGGAAGCCGATCTCGATGGCTGGCGCGCGGTGTTCGACACGAACGTGTTCGGCACGATGACGCTCACGCAGGAAATCGTCCCGCACATGAAGCGGCAGAAGCGCGGCGCGATCGTGATGATCAACACGCAGGCCACCCGCAAGCCGTTTGCAGGGGAATCGGGCTACGCTATATCGAAGGGCGCGCTCGCGGTCGCGGCAAAATACCTGGCACGCGAGCTCGGCGTGCACGGGATCCGCGCGAACAGCATCCACATGGGCTGGATGTGGGGCGTGCCGACGCAGACGTATTTCCGGCAGGCGGCAGCCGAGTACGGAATGACGGAGGAGGAGATCATCGCGCCGATCGCGTCGAACATCGCGCTCGCGAAGCTGCCGACCGACGACGACTGCGCGCGCGCGGCGCTGTTCCTCGCGTCGGATTATGCGAACGCGGTGACCGGCGCGACGCTGGACGCGAACGGCGGCGACTTCATGCCCTGAGGACGGAGCGACGGATGATGCAGGAACGGCAACCCCACCGGGGACGACATTTCTTCGCGTTCAACGGCGACGCGGACGGCCTGTGCGCGCTGCAGCAACTGCGGCTCGCGGAGGGCGAACGCGGCACGCTCGTGACCGGCGTGAAGCGCGACATCAGGCTGCTCGAGCGAATCGACGCGCGGGCCGGCGACCGCGTGACCGTGCTCGACGTATCGCACGACCAGAACCGCGACGCCTGCGCGCGGCTGCTGCGCGCAGGCGCGGCGATCCGCTACTTCGACCATCACTTCGCGGGCGAGCTGCCGGGCGATCCGCGTTTCGACGCGTATATCGACACGGCCGCCGACGTCTGCACGAGCGCGCTCGTGAACCGCCATCTCGGCGGCCGCCACGTGCGCTGGGCGATCGTCGCGGCGTTCGGCGACGAACTGCCGGCGCTCGGCGACGCGCTCGCGCGCGAATACGGGCTCGACGAGGCTGAACGCGGCACGCTCGCCGAACTCGGGCTCTACCTGAACTACAACGCATACGGCGACTGCGTCGACGATCTGCATTTCGATCCGGCGGTGCTGGCCGATGCGATGCTGCCGTGCGCGGATCCGCTCGACTTCGTGCGCGACACGCCGGTGTTCGCCGCGCTGCGCGACGGCTATCGCGACGACATGGCGCGGGCATGCGCGCTCGCGCCGCTGCGCGACGTGCCGGGTGCGACGCTGATCAGGATGCCGGATCATCCGTGGGCGCGGCGCGCGACGGGGATGCTCGCAAACGAGCGGATGCGCAATGCGCCGCATGCGGCGCTCGCGGTGCTGTCGCCGCGTGCGCAGGGCGGGCTCGTCGTCAGCGTGCGCGTGCCCGACGGCCGGTCGCTCGGCGCCGACGAATTCTGCCGCGGTTTCCCGACCGGCGGCGGGCGCAAGCGCGCGGGCGGCATCAACCATCTGCCGGAAACCGAGTTCGACGCGTTCGCCGAACGTTTCGAAGCGGCCTTCCGTCTCGACTGAAACCGGGAGCCCGCGACGCGCGCGCCGTGCAACGCCGCCACGGCGCGCGCCATGCCGCATCAGCCGGTCGCGTGTGCGAGCACGGCCGGCACGTTGTGGCCGTAGCAGCGCTCCTCGACGCGCTGCGCGATGCGCCAACCCTGCGCGGTGCGCACGAACCGGTCGACGTACCACAGCCCGAGAAACATCACCTGCGTGCCGCCGTCCGGCAGCGCGACTTCCATCGGATTGAAGCAGATCGTGCGGCCGCGCGCGATGTCGCCGTCGAGCGTGATCGACAGGTTGCCGACCATGTGCTGGTATTGCGGGAACTGCGGCAGCACGGTGCGCAGCCACGCCTTGACGTCCGGATAGCTGCCGGCGATCCCGCCCATCGCGCGATAGTCGATCGTCGCGTCGCGCGTGAACACCGCATCGAGCGCGTCGAAGTCGCGCGCATCGATCGCGCTCGAGTACGCGACGATCAGCTCGCGGATGTCGTGATGATCGGAGAGGGTCTGCAGATCGGGCATCGGCCGTTTTCCGTCACGCGCTTTCACGCCGGCGGGACGCGTGCAGCGCTTCCGCGCGCCGCTTCACGTCGCGCGCGCACTGGTCGAACCCCTGTTTCACCCAGCCGCCGTGCTCGCGCATGATCGTTTCCGCGTTGATGCCGAGGAACTGGTCGGTCGTGAAGTAACGGCATCGCTCGGCGCCGTCGGCTTCGATGTACTGGTCGCGGCGCGCGGCATCCTTGTTGTCGTCGATCGGGCGCTGCTCCCACGACAGCAGACGCTCGGGCTCGCACGCGACGAGGATTTCGTTGACGGGAATGACCGTCTCCGTGCCCGGAATGCGCACCTGCATGTACACGAAGTCGCCGATCCGGCCGGTCGTTTCGAGGCCGACGCAGAACGTGTTCCATTCGCCGTAGCGCGGGAAGTCGGTCAGCACTTCCCAGACGACGGAAGCGGGGGCGTCGATCGCGACGGTGATCGAGGTGACGAGATTGGCTGGTCTGGTCATGGCGGGTATCGGGTGAGATTGACGATGAGGGCGAGACCGCGGGCGCGCCCGGGCTGGTGCGTGCCGCGACGGCCGGAACGGTCCGCGCGCGCGGCGGCGGGCCTGACAGATGCGTCGCGCGATGCGCGTGGCCGACCGGCGGCCGGCGCGTGTCGCGCATCGCGTTGAACCCGACATCGAGCGTAGGCCGGTGCGTCCGGTGAAGAATCGTCGGAATGGACTAAGGCGTTTCACCGGGCTCGCGATCCGGCCGGGCGTCGTCGTCGGGACGCGACGCGTTGACGGGCGCCGCACGTGTGCCGGACATCGACATCGCGCGTCCGTGCCGCGACAATACCGGTCACTTTTCCGTTTCCCGATCGAGGTGCCCGTGCCAGCGAAGTCGTCCGTTGCTCCTGCCGTCGTGTGGTTCCGCGACGATCTGCGCGTGACCGACCAGCCCGCGCTGACGCGCGCGGTCGCGTCGGGCCGGCCGCTCGTGTGCGTGTACGTCGACGACACGGGCGAAGGCGCAGGGCGCGCGCTTGGCGGCGCGGCGCGCTGGTGGTTGCACGGGGCGCTCGCCGGACTCGACGCGGCGCTCGTGCGTCATGGCGGTCGCCTGCTGCTGCTGCGCGGCGACGCGCCGCGCGAGATCGAACGCGTCGTGCACGACACCGGCGCTGCGGCCGTGTACTGGAACCGCCGCTATGCGCTGCCGCAGCGCGATGCCGATGCGGCGTTGAAGGCGTCGCTAAAGGCGCGCGGCATTGAGGTCGAGAGCAGCAACGGCAGCCTGCTGAACGAACCGTGGGAGGTGCTGACAGGCGCCGGCACGCCGTTCCAGGTGTTCACCGCATACTGGCGCGCGGTGCGGCGAGATCGCACGGTGGCGGCGCCGCAGCCGGAACCCGAAAGGATCGCGTTTCACCCGTGGCCGGCCGGTGTGCGCGAACGTGCGCTGGCGCTCGACGCGTTCGCGTTGCGTCCGAGTGCGCCGGACTGGGCGGGCGGCCTGCGCGACGCGTGGCCGACACCCGACGAGGCCGGCGCGCATGCGCGGCTCGACGCGTTTTCAGTCGAGTCGCTGGCCGGCTATGCCGATACGCGCGACCGGCCCGACCGGTCGGCGACGAGCCGGCTGTCGCCGTTCCTGCGCTTCGGCAACGTGTCGCCGCGCCAGGTGTGGCATGCGGTGCAGGGTGCCGCACAGGCGGGCGGCGCGGCCTGCGCGGCCGGCGCCGAGAAATTCCTGAGCGAGCTCGGCTGGCGCGAATTCAGCCACGTGTTGCTGTATCACTTTCCGGCGCTCGCGACCGACAACTTTCGCGCGCAGTTCGACGCGATGCCGTGGCGCGACGATCCCGCCGCGCTGCGCGCCTGGCAGCGCGGCCTGACCGGCTATCCGCTCGTCGATGCGGGGATGCGCGAGCTGTGGGCGACCGGCTGGATGCACAACCGTGTGCGAATGGTCGTCGCGTCGTTTCTCGTCAAGCATCTGCTGATCGACTGGCGGGCCGGCGAGCGCTGGTTTTACGACACGCTCGTCGACGCGGACGTCGCGAACAACCCGGCGAACTGGCAATGGGTCGCTGGCTGCGGCGCCGACGCCGCGCCGTATTTCCGCATCTTCAATCCGGTGACGCAGGGCCGGAAGTTCGATCCGCAGGGCGCATACGTGCGCCGCTGGGTGCCGGAACTCGCGGGCCTCGACGCGGCGACGATCCACGCGCCGTGGGAGGCGTCGCCCGTGGAACTCGCGGCGGCCGGCGTGCGGCTCGGCATCGACTATCCGGCGCCGATCGTCGATCACGACGGCGCGCGGCGGCGTGCGCTCGATGCGCTGGCCACGTTGCCGAAGCGTCACTAGGCGTCGCGGGGCGCAGCCGATCCTCCGCGCGCGCGGTGCGGCTTGCCATGTCAGTTGCAGAATGCCGCGTGCTCGAGCAGCGCAAGCGCGACGTCCGAATTGAAGTAGGTCGCGCCGCACCACGCGACGAACGCGAGCACGCCGACGGCCAGCGCCGCGCGCATCATGCCCACGCGGCCGTGCCCGGCACCGGGCGCGCGATGCGCGCGTCGTCGATCGGCAGGTGCAGCAGCGCGGCCAGCACGCCGAGCGCGATCGAGCCGATCCACAGCGGCAGATACGAATGCGTCGCGTCGTATACGAGCGCGCCGAGCCATACACCGAAGAAGCTGCCGAGCTGGTGCCCGAAGAAGATGAAGCCGAACAGCGTCGCGATGTAGCGCACGCCGAACACCTGCGAGATCACGCCGTTGGTCAGCGGCACGGTGCCGAGCCACGTGAAGCCCATCACGGCCGCGAACGCGTAGACGCTCGCGGGCGACAACGGCGCCGCGACGAACGCGGCCATCGCCAGCGCGCGGACGAGGTACAGCACGGACAGCACATACTTGCGCCGCAGCAGGCCGCCGAGATGGCCGCATGCGTAGGTGCCGGCCACGTTGGTCAACGCGATCAGCGCGAGCGCGACGCTGGCATGGCGCGCCGGCAGGCCGTGATCGAGCAGGTAGGCGGGCAGGTGAGTCGCGATGAACGCGAGCTGGAACCCGCACGCGAAGAACCCCGCGTTCAGCAGCCAGAAGCCGCGATGCGCGAACGCTTCGCGCACCGCCGCGCCGATCGACTGGTCGGGGCCGTCCGCGCGACTCGCGGCTTGCGCGTGCCGGTCGCGCACCAGCACGGCGAGCGGTGCGAGCAGCCCGGCGACGAGCGCGAGCGCGACGAATGCGTGTTGCCAGCCGATGTCGCCGATCAGAACCTGCGCGACCGGCACCATGCAGAACTGGCCGAGCCCGCCGATCGCGCCGGCGACACCGAGCGCCCAGCCGCGCCGGTCCGGCGGAAACAGCCGGCTCAGCGCGCCGTAGATCGACGCGAAGGCCGACCCCGACAGCGCGATGCCGATCACGAGCCCCGTGCCGACTGTGAACACGCCGGGCGACGCGGCAAACGCCATCGTGACGAGCCCGGCCGCATACAGCAGCATGCCGGCGACGATCACGCGCACCGACCCGAAGCGGTCGGCGATCATGCCGGTGAACGGCTGCGCGATGCCCCAGATCAGGTTCTGCAGCGCGAGCGCGAGGCCGAACGCTTCGCGCGACCAGCCGTGGTCGAGCGTGACGGGGGCGAGGAACAGCCCCTGCACGTGGCGGATGCCGAGCGCGGCGCCCATGATCAGGCCGCCCGCGAGCACCGGCAGCCAGCGGCGCCGGATGTCTTGTTCGATCGGGGTCATGCGGGTCTCCGGATGAATGCGTGCGGCGCGACGCCGCGTTCGATTCGATTAGACGATCCGGTCGCCGTGCGCTCAAGCGATCATTCGGTCGCGTTCGCATGCGCGTGGGGAATGTGATGCGGGGTTCGGACGCGATGCCGGGGGCCGGATGCGTGGCGCCGCTGCGACGCATGCAGCCAGCGTGATGCGTGGCCGATGCGGCCTAGCCAGGGCGTCGGTGCATCGCCTGCGGCTGCGCGCATTCCGTGCGCAACGCCGCGCCGGCATCGGCTCGATGAGGAAACGCGCTCGCGGCTTACCGTTGCGCCACGTCGTACGCGCGCATCGCCGCGTCGCATTCGGCCGCTTCCGCGAGAATCCAGTCGCGCACGTCGGCGACTTCGCGGCGCGGTGCGGGATCGTGCCGGAACAGCCAGTAGCCGTACGTATCCGACAACGCCTGCGAGTGCGGGCCGAGCACCGCGAGCCGGCCGTCCGCGAGCATCGGCGCGACGAGCGCGAGCCGCCCGAGCGCAACGCCCTGGCCGGCGATCGCGGCGTGGATCACCTGGTCGTACTGGTTGAAGCGCAGCACGCCCTTCGGGCGCGCGTCGCCGAGCCCGGCCGCGTGCAGGTGCGCACGCCACTGCAGTTGCGTTTGCGGCGGCCCGTCGAATTCGAGCAGCACGTGGTCGGCGATCGCGGCCGCGTCGGTAACGGGCCGCGTGGCCAGCGCCGGGTGCGCGACCGGCACGACGACCTCGTCGAACAGATGCAGCGCGCCGGCCGGCGCGCGCTCGCGCGGGCAGTAGCGGATGCCGAGATCGATGCCTTCAGCGCGCAAATCGAGTACCTTGTCGTTCGCGGCCACGCGCAAGTCCACGTCGGGCAGGCGCGCCTGCAGGCGCCCGAGCCGCGGCAGCAGCCACAGCGCGGTGACGCCGATGCTCGCGGTGATCGTGACGGGCTGGCGCTCGCGCGTGGCGGCGAGCGACGCGACGGTGTCCTGCAGGCTGAGCAGCGCCGCGTCGGCGGCGCGAAACAGCCGCTCGCCTTCCGGCGTGAACGCGATCTTGCGATAGCCGCGCTGCAGCAGCGCGACGCCGAGGTGCGCCTCGAGCGCGTGCACCTGGCGGCTGACCGCCGACTGCGTGACGCACAGGTCCTGCGCGGCGAGCGTGATGCTCATGCGGCGGCCGACGGCGACGAAGCCGCGCACGAGGTCGAGCGACGGGAGACGGACGAGCGGCGTTGACATGCGTAGGGCTCATGCGAACGGAGCAGCAAGATTGGTTGAGAACGCCGGGCGCGTCAAGTTCAATGGAGGCTGGCCGATCGGGCGAGCGCGGCGTGAGGCGGTGCCGCACAGGAGACAGGATGACGATTTCGAACGAAGCAGCCGGGACGGATCAGGCGGCCGGGCGCGCGACGGGCGCGTTGCCGCCGCAGGCCGTGACGCTGACCGCGGCCGACGGTTACGTGCTGCGCGGCTACGTGTGGCGGCATCGCGGCGGCGGCGGCGCCGCGCGGCCCGTGACGGTCGTCAATTGCGCGACGTCGGTGCGCTGCGACTATTACTTCCGCTTCGCGGCCTGGCTGTTCGCGCAGGGGCGTGACGTACTCGTCTACGACTATCGCGGGATCGGCGGATCGCGTCCCGCGCGGCTCGCGAAGCTGCGCGCGAACTGGCTCGACTGGGGGCGGCTCGATTGCGAGGCCGCGCTGCAGTACGCGCGCGACGCGTTTCCCGGCCAGCCGCTCGACGTCGTCGCGCACAGCATCGGCGGCTGCGTGCTCGGGCTCGCGGCGTCGAACGCGCACGTGCGTCATGCGGTGACCGTCGGCGCGCAGTATGCGTACTGGCGCGACTATCGGCCGGAAGAGCGGCGGCGCATGTGGTGGAAGTGGCACGTTGCGATGCCGGCGCTCGCGGCCGTGTTCGGCTACGTGCCTGCGAAACGGCTTGGCTGGATGGAAGATACGCCGCGCGGCGTCGCGCTGTCGTGGGTGCGCGCGCAGCCGCGTTTCGAGGATGCCTACACGCACGGCCCGCTCGCCGAAACCGCGGCGAGCCGCGCCGCGCTGCCGGCCCGCTTCGCGCGGCTGTCGGCGCCGATGCTCGCGATCGGCCTCGACGACGACGGGTTCGGCACGGTCGACGCGATCGAGCGACTGGTCGGCTACTACACGGGCAGCGACGTCACGCATCTGCGGATCGCGCCGCGCGACATCGGCGTCGACGCGATCGGCCACTTCGCGTTCTTCCACAGCCGCTTCACCGACACGTTGTGGCCCGTGGCGCTGTACTGGCTGCAACACGGCGTGCTGCCGGCCGACGCACCGGGCCGCGTCCATGCGCGCCATCCGGCGCAGCGTGCGCGGCTGGCGGGAAGCGGCGTGCCCGGCGCCGTCGCGCACGGGTGACCGCCGGGTGCCCGCGCACGCGCGGGCGGCCAGGCCGTCGCGTCGATGCGGCGGCCGCGCCTGCCGCCACTGCCGACGATCGCGGCCGCGCCGCGCGATCGATTAACATCGGACGTTTCATTCGACTGGCTGCCCCGTGCCGACGTACATTCCACCCGATTCCGGGATTCCCGCCGACCTGTCCCGCGCGTGGCGCATGCACCTGCTCGACGTGCCGCCTGCCGCGTCGCGGGCCGGCGTGCAGGTCGCGCGCATCGATTTCGACTGGCATGTGCCGCTCGCGTCGCCGGCCTATGCGGCACTGAGCGACGCCGAGCGCGCGCGTGCCGGACGCTACCTGCGGCACGAGGATGCGGTGCGCAGTGCCGCGACGCGCGCCGCGCTGCGCGACGTGCTCGGCGCGGCGCTCGACGTGGCGGCAAAGGACATCGTGATCGTCGTCGACGCATCGGGACGACCGTCGCTCGATCCCGCGCATCGCGCATCGCTCGATTTCAACGTGTCGCATGCGGGCGATCACGCGCTGATCGCATGGACAGGGACGGGACGTGTCGGCGTCGATATCGAAAGCTGCAACCGTTCGACCGACTGGCGTGCGCTGACGCGCGAAGTGTGCGCGACCGCCGAGGCCGCGTATCTCGACGGCCTGCCGCTGGCCGCGCGTGCCGACGCGTTCATGCGCGTGTGGTCCGCGAAGGAGGCGTTGCTGAAGGCGCTCGGCACCGGCATCGTCGGCGGGCTGCGCGCGTTCGCGGTCGTGCCGCCGCGCGATGCGGCGACGCCCGCGACGACGATCGTCGAGCCGACCGCGCCCGCGGCCGGCGTGGCCGCGTTTGATGCGGGCTGGCTCGACGCGGCGCCCGGCTACGCGGCGTGCGTCGCGTGGACGCGTTGAACCCGTTTCAGCATGCGACGCTCACTCGAGCGGCACGTCGCTCGGCGTCGCGTAGCGCGCCTTGATCGTGTCGCTCATCGGGAAGTCGAACGCGCACCCTTTCGGCGGCACCGGCTTCATGAACCATGTGTCATCTTGTTCTCCTCGTTCATCTTTCGCAGCAGGCGTTCGGACGTCGTGCCCGGGTTCGTCACGACCGTCTCGCCGAAGAAGGTGGCCGGTCAACCGGGGGCGGATGGTCTTGGCAGGTCGCCGTGGGCGGATCGTGAGGAAGCGTCGATTCGTACGTTGCCAAACAAAAAATAAACTGCAACGTATGTTAATTGCCGGGTCTGTCGGGCCGCTCCGGCGGGCCGCGCCGGATATCAGGGAAACTCCCGAGTCGAAATCGTGAAAAACGGGGTTGTCTAGACAAGTTGCGATGGCTACACTGCAATCCATCACGAACTTGTCTAGACAGGATTGATCACATGATTACGTTGACCCCCGGCCACCTGACCCTCCCGCAACTGCGCAAGATCGCTCGCGAATCCGTGCAGCTCACGCTCGACCCGGCGAGCTTCGCGAAGATCGACGCAGGCGCGAAGGCCGTCGCCGACATCGCGGCAAAGGGTGAGCCGGCATACGGCATCAACACGGGCTTCGGCCGCCTGGCCAGCACGCACATCCCGCACGACCAGCTCGAGCTGCTGCAGAAGAACCTGGTGCTGTCGCACGCGGTCGGCGTCGGCGAGCCGATGGCGCGCTCGTCCGTGCGCCTGTTGATGGCGCTGAAGCTGTCGAGTCTCGGCCGCGGCCACTCGGGCATCCGTCGCGAGGTGATGGACGCGCTGATCACGCTGTTCAACGCCGACGTGCTGCCGCTGATCCCGGTGAAGGGCTCGGTCGGCGCATCGGGCGACCTCGCGCCGCTCGCGCACATGTCGGCCGTGCTGCTCGGCGTCGGTGAAGTGTTCATCCGCGGCGAGCGCGCCAGCGCGCTCGACGGTCTGCGCGTCGCGGGCCTCGCGCCGCTCACGCTGCAGGCGAAGGAAGGCCTCGCGCTGCTGAACGGCACGCAGGCGTCGACGGCGCTGGCGCTCGACAACATGTTCGCGATCGAAGACCTGTACCGCACCGCGCTCGTCGCGGGTGCGCTGTCGGTCGACGCGGCAGCCGGCTCGGTGAAGCCGTTCGATGCCCGCATCCACGAACTGCGCGGCCATCAAGGCCAGATCGACGCGGCCGCGTCGTACCGCGAACTGCTCGAAGGTTCGCCGATCAACCAGTCGCACCGCGACTGCGACAAGGTGCAGGATCCGTACAGCCTGCGCTGCCAGCCGCAGGTGATGGGCGCGTGCCTGGACCAGATGCGCCACGCGGCCGACGTGCTGCTGGTCGAAGCGAACGCCGTGTCGGACAACCCGCTGATCTTCCCGGATACCGGCGAAGTGCTGTCGGGCGGCAACTTCCACGCCGAACCCGTCGCATTCGCGGCCGACAACCTCGCGCTCGCCGCAGCGGAAATCGGCGCGCTGGCCGAACGCCGCATCGCACTGCTGATCGACGCGACGCTGTCGGGCCTGCCCCCGTTCCTCGTGAAGGACGGCGGCGTGAACTCGGGCTTCATGATCGCCCACGTGACGGCAGCCGCCCTGGCATCGGAAAACAAGACGCTCGCGCACCCGGCGTCGGTCGACTCGCTGCCGACCTCGGCGAACCAGGAAGACCACGTGTCGATGGCGACGTTCGCCGCACGCAAGCTCGCCGACATCGCGGACAACACGAAGCACATCCTCGCGATCGAACTGCTGGCCGCCGCTCAAGGCGTCGACCTGCGCGCGCCGTTCCACACGAGCCCGAAGCTCGCGCCCGTGATGGAAACGATCCGCAGCAAGGTTGCGCACTACGAGCTCGACCACTACTTCGCACCGGACATCGCAGCGGTCGCGAAGCTCGTCGACGAGCGCGCATTCGCGAAGATCGCGCCGTTCTCGTTCGCATCGGAACAGTAAGCCCATGAGCGCGCCGGTCTACCAGGAGATCAAGGATTTCATCCTGGGCCGCATTCACGCCGGCGAGTGGGCGGAGGGCGACCAGGTGCCCTCCGAGAACGAGCTGGCCCGCGAGTTCAAGGTCGCGCGCATGACCGTCAACCGCGCGTTGCGCGAGTTGACGGACGAGCAGGTGCTCACGCGCATGAAGGGCGCCGGCACCTACGTCGCGCGGCCGAAGTACGAGTCGACGCTCGTCGCGATTCGCAGCATCTCGGAAGAGGTCGACGCGCGCGGGCATGCGTACCGCGCCGCCGTGCTCGGCCTCGACACGATCCGCGCCGACGAGGCGCTCGCCGACGAGATGCAGATGGCCGTGCGCGCGAAGCTGTTTTATTCGCAGGTGTTGCACTTCGAGAATGACGAACCCGTCCAGCTCGAAGAACGGTGGGTGAATCCGGCGGTCGCGCCGGATTATGCCGAGCAGGATTTCACGAACACGACGCCGAACCTGTACCTGATGCGCGCAGCCCCGCTGCAGCGCGTCGAGTACCGGATCGAAGCGGCGGCCCCGGCGCCCGAACGGCGCGAGCAGCTGCGGATGGACGACGTCGAGCCGTGTCTTGTTTTACATAGGCGTACCTGGTCGCAGGGCGTCGTCGCCTCGGTGGCGAATCTGTGGCACCCCGGCAGCCGTTATCGCTTCACCGGGCATTTCTGATTCCTCTTTGATATTCACTTTCCCTCGGGAGCAGTCGTCATGAACCATCCGAAACACATCGATCCCCGTCTCGATCCGACGCGTACGATCCGCGCGCCGCGCGGCAGCGAGAAGGTTTGTAAAACCTGGCTGGCCGAAGCGGCCTACCGGATGATCCAGAACAACCTGGATCCGGAAGTCGCCGAGCATCCGCACGCGCTCGTCGTGTACGGCGGCATCGGCCGCGCGGCGCGCAACTGGGAATGCTACGACCAGATCCTCGCGTCGCTGAAGGATCTCGGCGAAGACGAGACGCTGCTCGTGCAATCGGGCAAGCCGGTCGGCGTGTTCCGCACGCACAAGGATGCGCCGCGCGTGCTGCTCGCGAACTCGAACCTGGTGCCGCACTGGGCGACCTGGGAGCACTTCAACGAGCTCGACCGCAAGGGCCTGATGATGTACGGCCAGATGACGGCCGGCAGCTGGATCTATATCGGCAGCCAGGGCATCGTGCAGGGCACCTATGAAACGTTCTTCTCGGTCGCGAACCAGCATTTCAACGGCGACCCGTCGGGCCGCTGGATCCTGACGGGCGGTCTTGGCGGCATGGGCGGCGCGCAGCCGCTGGCGGCGACGATGGCCGGCTTCTCGATGATCGCGGTCGAGTGCGACGAGACGCGCATCGACTTCCGCCTGAAGACGCGCTACGTCGACAAGAAGGCGACGACGCTCGACGAGGCGCTCGGCATGATCGAGGAAGCGAAGCGCACCGGCAAGCCGGTGTCGATCGGCCTGCTCGGCAACGCGGCCGACGTGTTCACGGAATGCGTCGAACGCGGCATCACGCCGGACTGCGTGACCGATCAGACGAGCGCGCACGACCCGATCAACGGCTACCTGCCGCAAGGCTGGAGCGTCGCGCAATGGCGCGAGACGCAGAAGGTCGATCCGGAAGGCATCGTGCATCCGGCGAAGCAGTCGATGGCAGTGCAGGTGCGCGCGATGCTGACGCTGCAGGAGCGCGGCGCGGCCACGCTCGACTACGGCAACAACATCCGCCAGATGGCGCTGGAAATGGGTGTCGAGAACGCGTTCGACTTCCCGGGCTTCGTGCCGGCCTATATCCGCCCGCTGTTCTGCGAAGGCAAGGGCCCGTTCCGCTGGGTCGCGCTGTCGGGCGATCCGGAAGACATCTACAAGACCGACCAGAAGGTGAAGGAGCTGATCCCCGACGATCCGCACCTGCACAACTGGCTCGACATGGCACGTGAGCGCATCGCGTTCCAGGGCCTGCCCGCACGGATCTGCTGGGTTGGCGTGAAGGATCGCTATCGCCTCGGCCAGGCGTTCAACGAGATGGTGAAGAACGGCGAACTGAAGGCCCCGATCGTGATCGGCCGCGACCACCTCGACACCGGTTCGGTCGCGAGCCCGAACCGCGAGACGGAATCGATGAAGGACGGCTCGGACGCCGTGAGCGACTGGCCGCTGCTGAACGCACTGCTGAACACCGCGGGCGGCGCATCGTGGGTGTCGCTGCATCACGGCGGCGGCGTCGGGATGGGCTTCTCGCAACACTCGGGTGTCGTGATCGTCGCCGACGGTACGGCTGACGCGCACGAGCGTCTCGGCCGCGTGCTGCTGAACGATCCGGCGACGGGCGTGATGCGTCATGCGGATGCCGGCTACGAACTCGCGCAGCAGACGGCCCGCGAAGCCGGCCTGAAGCTGCCGATGCTCGGCCGCTGAGCATGACGGCGCTCGACCAGGCGCCGGTGCACGCAACGATGATCCGCGCGGCGGATCTCGTTGCGTCGCCGTGGAAGAACGGCGGCGGCGTGACGCGTGAGATCGGCGCGTTCCCGCCGGGCGCCGCGCTCGACGCGTTCGCCTGGCGCGTGAGCGTCGCGGACGTCGGCGCGGCCGGGCCGTTCTCGCGTTTCGACGGCATCGACCGCACGCTCGTGCTGCTGTCCGGTGCGGGCATGACGCTCGCGGAAGCGGGCGGCGCACGCCACGTGCTCGACGCGCCGCTCGCCCGCGCGGATTTCGCCGGCGAAACGGCGATCGACGCGACGCTGCACGACGGCGCGACGCGCGACTTCAACCTGATGACGCGCCGTTCGGCCGCGCGCGGGACGGTCGACGTGTGGCCCGAAGGCACGCACCGCGTCGAGCGCGCCGATACCGTGCTGCTGTTCTGCGCGACCGGCGCAGTCGGCATCGAAATCGACGGCACGCACTACGCACTGCAGGAAATGGACACGCTGCGGCTCGACGGGCCGCAGCGTGCGTTTGACGTCGTCGTGAGCGGAGGCGGCGCGCTGCTCGCCGTGTCGCTCGCCGTCGGCGCACGAGACTGAACGCATGAAACCGATTGTCTGGCATCACCTGAGGCTGTGTCCGCACGGCCATCCCGACGAAACGATCGACGACGCGGCGATCGCCGTCGACGAAACCGGCACGATCGTGTGGCTCGGCGCGTTGTCCGCGCTGCCGCACGGTTATGCGCACTGGCAGCGGGAAGACCTGCACGGCGCTTGGGTGACGCCGGGCCTCGTCGACTGCCATACGCACCTCGTGTACGGCGGCACGCGCGCCGACGAATTCGCGCAGCGTCTCGCCGGCGTCAGCTACGAGGAGATCGCGCGGCAGGGTGGCGGGATCGTGTCGACGGTGCGCGCGACGCGCGCGGCCGACGAGACGACGTTGTTCGTGCAGGCGGCCGCACGCCTGCAGCCGCTGCTCGCCGAAGGCGTGACCGCGATCGAGATCAAGTCGGGCTACGGGCTCGACCTCGCGACCGAGCGCAAGATGCTGCGCGTCGCGCGCCAGCTCGGCGAGCGCTTTCCGGTCACGGTCTACACGACGTTCCTCGGCGCGCACGCGCTGCCGCCGGAATACGCGGGCCGCCCCGATGAATACATCGACGAAGTGTGCGGACGGATGTTGCCGGCACTCGCCGACGAAGGCCTCGTCGACGCGGTCGACGTGTTCTGCGAGCGCATCGGCTTCTCGCTCGCGCAGACCGAGCGCGTGTTCGAGGCCGCGACGCGGCGCGGCCTGCCGGTGAAGCTCCACGCGGAGCAGTTGTCGAACGCGGGTGGTACCGCGCTCGCCGCGCGTTATCGCGCGCTGTCAGCCGATCACCTCGAATTTCTCGACGAAGCCGGCATCGAGGCGATGAAGGCGGCCGGCACGGTCGCCGTGCTGTTGCCCGGCGCGTATTACTTCATTCGCGAAACGCAATTGCCGCCGATCGCGCTGCTGCGCAAGCACGGCGTGCCGATCGCGCTCGCGACCGATCACAACCCCGGCACGTCGCCGCTCGAATCGTTGCTGCTGACGATGAACATGGGCTGCACGCTGTTCCGCATGACGGTGCCCGAGGTGCTGCAGGGCGTCACGCGCCATGCGGCAGCGGCACTCGGCCGCGCGGATCGTCACGGCGCGCTCGAGATCGGTCGCCAGGCCGATTTCGCGGTCTGGTCGGTCGGCTCGCTGTCGGAGCTCGCTTACTGGATCGGCCGGCCGCTGTGCGAGCAGGTCGTGCGCAGCGGTACGACCGTGTTTCGCCGGATGAACGGCTAGCCTTGCAACAGACGAGACTCACGATGACCGAAATGACGCTGTTCGCGGACCATGCCTGGCTGCCCGATGGCTGGCGCCGCAACGTGCTGCTGCGCTGGGACGCGACTGGCACGCTGACCGACGTGACGCCCGATGCCGACGCGCCGGCCGGCGTCGCCCGCGCGGCAGGGCCCGTGCTGCCCGGCATGCCGAACCTGCATTCGCACGCGTTCCAGCGCGCGATGGCGGGACTCACCGAATACCGCGCGAATCCCGCCGACAGCTTCTGGAGCTGGCGCGACCTGATGTACCGCTTCGCGCTGAAGATCACGCCCGACGCGCTCGCGGCGATCGCGCGCTGGCTGTACGTCGAGATGCTGAAGTGCGGCTATACGTCGGTGTGCGAATTCCATTACGTGCATCACGCGCAGGACGGCTCGCGCTATCCGCAGATCGCGGAACTCGGCACGCGCGTGATCGACGCGGCCCGCTCGGCCGGCATCGGCATCACGATGCTGCCCGTGTCGTACCAGTTTGCCGGCTTCGGCAACAAGCCGCCGCGCGACGACCAGCGCCGCTTCATCAACACGCCGGACGGGCTGCTCGAATTGCTCGACGCGATGCGCCGCGTCGCGCCCGAGCATGGCGGGTTGCGCTACGGCGTCGCGCCGCACTCGCTGCGCGCGGTGTCCGAGAGCGGATTGCGCGTGCTGCTCGACGGCCTGCCCAACGATGCGCCCGTGCATATCCATATCGCCGAACAGACGGCCGAAGTCGACGATTGCGTGCGCGCTTACGGCGCGCGTCCCGTGCAATGGCTGCTCGATCGCTTCGACGTCGATGCGCGCTGGTGCCTCGTGCACGCGACGCACGTCGATGCGGCCGAAACGGCCGCGCTCGCCAAGCGTCGCGCGGTGGCCGGGCTGTGCCTGACCACCGAGGCGAACCTTGGCGACGGCGTGTTCCCGGCCGTCGACTATCTCGCGCAGGGCGGCGTGATCGGCGTCGGCTCGGACAGCCATGCGTCGGTCGACTGGCGCTCGGAACTGCGCCTGCTCGAATACGGGCAGCGGCTCGTGCATCGCGCGCGCAACGTGCTCGCGAGCGACACGCAGGCGCATGTCGCGGACCGGCTGTTCGACGCGTCGCTCGCGGGCGGCGCGCAGGCGAGCGGGCGGCGCATCGGCGCGCTGCGTCAAGGCTGCCGCGCCGACTGGCTCGTGCTCGATCCCGATCATCTGGCGATCGCCGAACACGGCAGCGCGTCCTGGCTGTCGGGCGTCGTGTTCGCCGAGCACGGCGACACGCCCGTGCTCGACGTCTACACGCGCGGCGAGCGCGTCGTGAGCGGCCGCCGCCATCGCGACGAAGCCGTCGCGTATGCCGACTACCGCGCCGCGCTGGCGCAACTGCTGCGCTGAACGCGCGGCACCCGGCGCGCGCCGCGAGCGTGTGCCGGCCGACTCTTACGGTGATGCGACATGACTGAACAACCGGCTGTTTTCACGCTGAAGCAGGGCACGCTGCCGCTGCTGATCTCGATTCCGCACGCAGGCACCCACATTCCCGACGACATCGCCGCGACGATGACGCCCGACGCGCGCTTCGTCGACGATTGCGACTGGCACCTCGAGCGGCTGTACGGGTTCGCGGCGACGCTCGGCGCGTCGATCCTCGTGCCGTCGCACGCGCGTTACGTCGTCGACCTGAACCGTCCGCCCGACAACGAGAACCTGTACCCGGGGCAGGACACGACCGGGCTCGTGCCGGTCGACACGTTCGACAAGGCGCCGCTGTATCCGGCGAACGCGCTGCCCGGCAACGACGAGATCATGCGCCGTCGCGACCGCTACTGGCGCCCGTATCACGACGCACTGCAAGGCGAGATCGCGCGCCTGAAGCGCGAGCACGGCCGCGTGCTCGTGTGGGAAGCGCATTCGATCCGCTCGCATGTGCCGCGCTTCTTCGAAGGCCGCTTGCCGGACTTCAACTTCGGCACGTCGAACGGCGCGAGCGCCGCGCCCGGCCTCGCCGAGGCGCTGGCGGCATGCGTGAGCGCACACGGCGGCTATACGGCCGTCGCGAACGGGCGTTTCAAGGGCGGCTACATCACGCGTCACTACGGCGTGCCCGCCACCGGCGTCGAAGCCGTGCAGCTCGAGCTGTCGCAGATTACCTACATGGAGGAGACGCGTCCGTATGCGTACGACGAAGCGCGCGCCGCGCGGATCGTGCCGCTGCTGCAGACGCTCGTCGAAACCGCGCTCGCGCATCGCTGAGCCGCCGGCGCGCGGTGCGTGCGGCGGCGCGGCGCCACCCCGCGCCGCGGCCTGCCAGCGAACCCCGCATGTGCCGACGCAGCGCACAAAACGGCATCGACCGGCCGGGTCGATGCCGTTTTTTTTCGTCTGATCGATGTCGGGATCGATACCTGAAAATTTGACGCAATTTTTAGGTGATATAAGCTGAATGTCAGGAAGTCGTCACGCGCGCCGGCCGCGACGGCGTCGATCAGCGCCGCACCGCGCCGGAATCCGCTGCGAAACACTTGCCGACGTGTCGCCGCGCGGCATTGCCGCCTCCGCTTCATCGCGACACGTGTCCTGTCTTCATCAGTCAGTCGAGTACGATCGTGAAAGCCGCCAGCCCTTCGATATGCCGGACCCGAAGTCCGTCGGCGGGCGCGTCGCCTCAGGCCGGGCCGATCCGGCATGCTGATCGCGGCACGCGCGCCGCCCTCATGCGCGAGCGTTGTCTCTTCGCTGTGTCCCATTGCGGCCTGCGCCGCTTCAATCTCGTGACCGCGCGCGTATTCAGCGCGGTGCAGTGCGACGGCAGCGCTTCATTGTTGCCCTAGCTTCCGTTTCTGCCTTCGCATCGGGTCGCACCGTCCGTTGCCGCGCCGTTCGCGCGGCAGGATCGCGCATGGGTGCGTGCGGTGCGACCGCGCGTTGCCGTCGTCGCGCGCGGATGCACGCGTCGCACCTTCATCGTGGAGGCGATCATGCGACCGCGCCCGCTCGTAGCCGTCACCGCCGACCGCGTGATGCGCGGCGCCCATCCGAACCATACGGCCGGCGAGAAGTATCTCGTCGCGCTGGTCGACGGTGCCGGCGCGCTCGCCTTCGTGCTGCCCGCGCTCGGCACGCGCCAGCCGGTCGACGCGATCGTCGCGTCCATCGACGGGCTGCTGCTGACCGGCAGCTATTCGAACGTCGAACCGCATCACTACGGTGGCCCGGCGAGCCCGCCCGACACGCTGCACGATCCCTCGCGCGATGCGACCGCGCTGCCGCTGATCCGCGCGGCGATCGACGCGGGCGTGCCCGTGCTCGCGATCTGCCGCGGCATGCAGGAGCTGAACGTCGCGTATGGCGGCACGCTGCATCAGCGGCTGCATGCGAGCGCGGGCTTCCACGATCATCGCGAGCGCGACGGCGATCCGCTCGAACGGCAGTACGGCCCCGCGCACCGCGTGCAGCTCGCGACGGGCGGCCTGTTGCAACGGATCGCGCGCGGCGCGCACGACGCGATGGTCAATTCGCTGCACCACCAGGGCATCGCGCGGCTCGGTGCGGGGCTCGCGGTTGAAGCGAGCGCGCCCGACGGGCTGATCGAGGCCGTGAGCGTGCGTGGCGCGCGCGCGTTCGCGCTCGGCGTGCAGTGGCATCCCGAATGGCGCTTCGCGGAACAGCCGCTGTCGCGCGACATCTTCGCGGCATTCGGCGCGGCGTGCCGCGCGCGCATGACGCACCGCACGCATGCGGCCGGCGGCACCATGCCGTCGCCGGCCGCATCCGACATCGACTGAACGAGGCCGATCATGCAACCCGAACTGAGCGAATTCCTGCGTCAACACCGCATCACCGAAGTCGAGGCGATCATTCCCGACATGGCCGGCATCGCGCGCGGCAAGATTATTCCGCGCAACAAGTTCGAGTCCGGCGAATCGATGCGCCTGCCGCAGGCGGTGATGGTGCAGACCGTCACAGGCGACTATCCGGAAGATGGGTCGCTGACCGGCGTGACCGACCCCGACATGGTGTGCGTGCCCGATCCGTCGACGATCTGCCTGATTCCGTGGGCCGTCGATCCGACCGCGCAGGTGATTCACGACTGCGTGCATTTCGACGGCTCGCCCGTCGAGATCTCGCCGCGCTACGTGCTGCGCCGCGTGCTCGACCTGTACAAGGAGAAGGGCTGGAAGCCCGTCGTCGCGCCCGAACTGGAGTTCTATCTGGTCGACATGAACGCCGACCCGGACCTGCCGTTGCGGCCGCCGGTCGGGCGCACGGGCCGCGCGGAGACGGGCCGTCAGTCGTATTCGATCGAGGCGGTCAACGAGTTCGATCCGCTGTTCGAGGACATCTACGAATACTGCGAGATGCAGGGCCTCGACATCGAGACGCTGATCCACGAGGTCGGCGCCGCGCAGATGGAGATCAACTTCATGCACGGCGACGCGCTGTCGCTTGCCGACCAGGTGTTCCTGTTCAAGCGCACGGTGCGCGAGGCGGCGTTGCGCCACAACATGTACGCGACGTTCATGGCCAAGCCGATGGAAAACGAGCCGGGCTCCGCGATGCATATACACCAGAGCCTTGCCGATGCGCGCACCGGCCACAACCTGTTCGCCGACGAGGGCGGCGTCGTATCGCCGATGTTCCACAGCTATCTCGCGGGGCTGCAGAAATACACGCCCGCGCTGATGCCGATCTTCGCGCCGTACATCAACTCGTACCGCCGGCTGTCGCGTTTCATGGCCGCGCCGATCAACGTGCAGTGGGGCTACGACAACCGCACGGTCGGCTTTCGCATCCCGCAGTCGACGCCGGTCGCGCGGCGCATCGAGAACCGGATTCCGGGCGTCGACTGCAACCCGTACCTCGCATTCGCGGCGACGCTCGCGGCCGGGTATCTCGGTCTCACGCAGCAGCTCGCGCCGACCGAACCGATCGCGTCCGACGGCTACGACCTGCCGTACCAGTTGCCCCGCAATCTCGAGGAGGGCATCTCGCTGATGGCCGCGTGCACGCCGCTTGCCGACATTCTCGGCAACAAGTTCGTGAAGGCGTACCTGGCGCTGAAGGAAACCGAATACGAAGCGTTCTTCCGCGTGATCAGCTCGTGGGAACGCCGTCATCTCCTGCTGCACGTGTGAGCGTGCGGCATCGACTAGCGGAGGCAACATGACAGAACGAAGCGAGGCCATCGGCGCACGCTCGACCGCCGAATACCGCGCGCTCGACGCCGCGCACCACATCCACCCGTTCTCCGACATGGGTGCGCTGAACCGCGCGGGCAGCCGCGTGATCGTGAAGGCCGACGGCGTCTATCTGTGGGACTCGGACGGCAACAAGGTCATCGA
>NZ_LOWY01000002.1:0-1088 GCF_001524185.1 Burkholderia sp. FL-7-2-10-S1-D7
TTGCGCGAGGCCGAGAGCCGGGATGAGCCGGTGAAGGATCTATGCAAGCGCCACAACATTTCGGAACAGACGTTCTATCGTTGGCGCAACAAGTTCGGCGGGATGGACGTGGCTGACGCTCGTCGGCTCAAGGAACTGGAATCGGAGAACGATCGGCTCAAGCGCCTGATCGCCGAGCAGATGCTGGTAATCGACGGCTTGAAGGAGTTCAGCCGAAAAAAATGATCACCCCGACGGGCCGGCGCGAAGCGCTGGAAGTCCTGACTCGGCGGGGGCTCTCGCAACGCAAGGCATGTCGCTACCTGGGACTGAGCCGCCGAGTGGCGACCTATACGCTCAAGCAACCGGAGAAGGATCGGAGTTTGGGCGAGAGGCTGATGGCGGCCGCGCAAGAGGTGCCGCGCTTCGGCTATCGCCGGATGTCGGCCTGGCTGGCGTTGAGCGAATCGCGCGTGCGGCGAATGTGGCGAGCCCTTCAGCTCAACATTCCGCGCCGAAGTCCTCGCCGACGTCGTTGCGGCGACGACATACGCCTGCCAGGCGCCACACGGCCCAATTCGGTTTGGAGCTATGACTTCGTGCACGATCAACTGGTGGATGGCCGGGCCTTGAAGATGCTATGCGTGATCGATGAATACACCCGCGAGTGTCTGGCGATCGAGGTTGGCGCCAGCCTGCGGTCGCAGGACGTGATCTTGACGCTATCGCGACTCATGCGGCTGTACGGCAAGCCCGCGTTTGTTCGGTCGGACAACGGCGCCGAATTTACCGCTGCCAAGGTCATGCGTTGGCTGCGAGACGCTGCAATCGGTCCGGCCTTCGTTGCGCCTGGCAGTCCATGGCAAAACGGATTCGTCGAAAGCTTCAACGGCAAACTGCGAGACGAATTGCTAAACCGCGAATGGTTCCGCAGCCGCGCCGAGGCCAAGGTGCTCATCGAGCGCTGGCGGCAGTTCTATAACGAGCGCCGGCCCCACAGCGCTCATCGCTACCAACCTCCGGCCACGGTCCGTCGAGCCTGGCTGGATTCCGATAATATCGACGCGAGACTCACTGCCTGACTGGCTACAAAATTCCGCCGCAGGTCA
>NZ_LOWY01000003.1:0-93155 GCF_001524185.1 Burkholderia sp. FL-7-2-10-S1-D7
GTCCGCTTGATCCCTTGCTCCATTTGGCACCTCTTCGTTTCGGCGAAAAAGTGTCAACCTATTTCAGGACGGGTCACACGCGATAAAAAAAGCGCCGCACGAGCGGCGCTTTTTCTTTGCGCGGACCGTGCTTACTGCGCCGGCGCTTCCGTGTCCACCGCAGGTAGCGGCAGCGCGCCGTTCGCTTCCATCTGCGCCTTCACGGCTTCGCCGAGCTGGTACACGGCGAGTGCGTAGAAGAAGCTGCGGTTGTAGCGCGTCAGCACGTAGAAGTTCTTGAGGCCGAGCATGTATTCGGTCGCGCTCCCCGGCGACGGCAGATCGACCACGGTGACCGGCGTGCCAGCTTCGGTGGTGATGTTGACCATCGGCTCGTTGAGCGTCATGCCGGCGCGAAGCAGTTGCGACAGTGCCCAGTGCGGTTCGGGCTGACCGTCCGCGGCCGCCTGGGCAATGCCGAGGCTGCCCGTGTCGGGCGTGATCCGCCAGACTACCGGGCGATCGGTTTCCCAGCCGTGCTGCTTCAGGTAGTTCGCGACGCTGCCGATCGCATCGGCAGGACTGCTGCGCAGATCGACGTGGCCGCCGCCGTCGTAGTCGACCGCATACTCGCGAATGCTGCTCGGCAGGAACTGCGGAATGCCGATCGCGCCCGTGTACGAGCCGAGCACGGTGGTCGGGTCGAGCTGGTTGTCGCGGGTCCAGACGAGGAAGTCCTCGAGATTCTTGCGGAACGTTGCCTGGCGACTGTCGCGATTCGGCGTGTCGGGGTAGTCGAACGTGAGCGTCGTCAGCGCATCGAGCACGCGGAAGTTGCCCATGTAGCGGCCGTAGATCGTTTCGACGCCGATGATGCCGACGATCACTTCGGGCGGCACGCCGAATTCCTCGGACGCGCGCTGCAGCGTCGCCTGGTTCGCCTTCCAGAATTTCACGCCCGCGTTGATACGGATCGGTTCGATGAAGCGCGAACGATAGACGCGCCAGTTCTTTACCGAAGGCGTCGGAGCCGGCTTCACGAGCTTCACGGCGGTGGCCGAGTAGCTGACGCGCGAGAATAGCGCATGCAGGCTCGTGGAGTCGAAGCCGTTGCGGCTCACCATCTCGTCGATGAACGCATCGACCTTCGCGTTGTTCGCGTAACGCTGCGGAACGATTTCCTCTTCGAAGGTCTGGCCTTGCGGCACCGGCTGCTGCGGTTGCGCCTGCGCGACGCGCGTGCCGGGCGACTTCGCGGGCTGCGTCTGCGCGACGGCGGGCGCGACCGCCACGGTAGCGGCGACGGCAGCAGCAACGAGCGGAACGCGAACGCTGGACAGTGCGGAGAGAAGGGCGGCAGGCTTGCTGGAATTCATGTCGAAGCGGGCGGACAGGGCGATGGGGTTCGGCGCAGTATACCCGACGCATCCTGCGTGCCGGGGCGAAGCAGCGCACCGTTGTGGTAAGTTAGCGGCGAATTCGCGGCAGACGATAGACATCATTGATGGAGACCTGCGGCGCACCCTGCGTCGCGGATGACAGCTTATGGCAACCGCCTTCTATACGCACCCCGACTGCATGCTGCACGAGATGGGGGAATGGCATCCGGAATGCCCGGCCCGCCTGTCGGCGATCCAGGATCAACTGATCGCGAGCCGCATCGACGACCTGATCGTGCACGAAACCGCGCCGTTCGCGAGCGAGGTGGCGCTGGGCCGCGTGCATACGCAGGCCCACATCGACTACATCCGCAGCATGACGCCCGTCGACGGCTACGTCGAGATCGATCCCGACACGCTGATGAACCGCGACACGTGGCGCGCCGCGCTGCGTGCGGCCGGCGCGGCGATCGCAGCGACCGACGCCGTGATCGAAGGCCGCTACGCGAATGCGTTCTGCAGCGTGCGGCCGCCCGGCCATCACGCGGAGCCCGCGCGCGCGATGGGTTTCTGCTTTTTCAACAACGTCGCGATCGCCGCGCGGCATGCGCTCGACGTCCATGGCCTCGAGCGCGTCGCGATCGTCGATTTCGACGTGCACCACGGCAACGGCACCGAAGCGGCTTTCGCGAACGACGAGCGCGTGCTGATGTGCAGCTTCTTCCAGCATCCGCTATACCCGTTCTCGGGCGTCGATCACCAGGCGCCGAACATGGTCAACCTGCCGATGCCTGCGCGCAGCAACGGGATGGCGATCCGCGAAGCGGTCGACATGTTCTGGCTGCCGCGTCTCGACGCGTTCAAGCCGCAGATGCTGTTCGTGTCGGCCGGTTTCGACGCGCATCGAGAGGACGACATCGGCAACCTCGGTCTCGTCGAGGCCGATTTCGAATGGCTGACCGCGCAGATCGTCGACGTCGCGCGCCGGCATGCGCAGGGCCGCATCGTGAGCTGTCTCGAGGGCGGCTACAACCTGTCCGCGCTCGGCCGCAGCGTCGTGGCGCACCTGCGCGTGCTGGCCGGCATTTGACCGGGAGCGGGGCGGCGCGCTCAGCGCGCCCGCACGTGCGCGTGAATCCACTCGATCAGCGCATCGATCACGCGGTCGCGCTCGAGATCGTTCATCGTTTCGTGGAACCCGCCTTCGTACAGCGTCAGCGTGCGATCGGGCGAGCCGACGCGCGCGCCGAACGTGCGGCTTCCGTCGGGCTCGGTCAGCTTGTCCTCCGTGCCGTGATAGACGAGCACCGGCACGCGCAGCGCGCCGCGACCGCGCTCGATGCGCGCCATCGCGTCGAGGATCTCGGCGCCGGTGCGCGCCGGCACCGCGCCGTGGTGCACGAGCGGATCGGCACGATTGGCCGCGACGACGGCCGGATCGCGCGACAGCAGCGCCGCGTCGATCCTGATCGCGGGGAAGCTCGGCCACACGCGGCTGATGAAGCGGCTCATCGCGAGCATCCAGCGCGGCACGTCGCGTCCCGGCGCGAGCGCCGGGCTCGACAGCACGAGGCCCGCCAGCGCGTGGCCGCGAATCGGCGCGCGTTCGATCGCATACAGCGCCGCGATGGCGCCGCCCATGCTGTGCCCCATCAGGAAGAGCGGCGTATCGTCGCGGGCGGCTTCGGCGACCAGGGCATCCGCATCGTTCAGGTAATCGTCGAAGCGCTCGACCCACGCGCGTTTACCGGGCGACTGGCCGTGCCCGCGTAGATCGATCGCCAGCACGTCGATTCCGGCCGCATTCAATCTGGCCGCGAGCGCCGCGTAGCGGCCCGCGTGCTCGGCGAGGCCATGCACGAGAGCGATCGTCGCGCGCGGCGGCTCCGTGCCGTCGCCGGCCGGCCAGCGATACGACGCCAGTTCGAGCCCGTCCGCGGTACGGAGCCGGCCCATCCGCGGGGCGGGCGGCGCTGCCGTGTCCCGTGCTGCGGTGGCGGCGCGTGCGGCGACCTGCGTGGTGGTGGCGGTCATCTAGCGGGTCCCCTGTTTAGTTGGCATCGGTGTTCCGGATCATAGTCGCGGCACTCACACGGCGGACCAGCAATGCCCCTCTAATTTCGTCTGGTTATGAAAAGATCGAAATCGATTATTAAGTGGAATGAGGCGTTTGCGGTAAAATCGCCGGCTATTCCAGATGCATCGGCGGCCGACTGGCGGGCTTCGCCTGTCGGCCGCCGTTTTGTTTACATGATCGAATTACGCAATCTGTCGCAGCGTTTCCCCGGGCCGACCGGCTGGGTCGACGCATTGCACAACGTCAATCTGACGATCCCGCAGGGCGAAGTGTTCGGCATCATCGGCCGAAGCGGCGCCGGCAAGAGCACGCTCGTGCGCACCATCAACCTGCTCACGCGGCCGACCGAAGGCAACGTCGTCGTCGGCGGGCTCGATCTCACGCTGCTGTCGGCTAGCGCGCTGCGCGAAGCGCGCCGCGAAATCGGCATGATCTTCCAGCACTTCAACCTGCTGTCGTCGCGCACGGTCTTCGACAACGTCGCGTTGCCGCTCGAGCTTGCTGGCGCGAGCCGTGCCGACATCGAGGCCACCGTGCTGCCGCTGCTGGACCTCGTCGGGCTGTCCGCGCAGAAGGACCGCTACCCGGCGCAGATCAGCGGCGGTCAGAAGCAGCGCGTCGGCATCGCCCGTGCGCTCGCGAGCAAGCCGAAGGTGCTGCTGTCGGACGAAGCGACGTCGGCGCTCGATCCCGAGACCACGCGCGCGATCCTCGACCTGCTGAAGCGCATCAACCGCGAACTTGGCCTGACGATCGTGCTGATCACGCACCAGATGGAAGTGATCAAGCAAGTGTGCGATCGCGTGGCGGTGCTCGACGCGGGGCGCGTGGTCGAGGAAGGCCGCGTGATCGACGTGTTCCTGCAGCCGCATCACGAAGTGACGCGCGCGCTTATCGGCGACGTGATCGCGCAGGAACTGCCGCCCGCGCTCAAGGCACGCGTGGCCGAGCGGCTGAAGACGGGCAGCGGGCATTTGCTGCGGCTCGCGTTCACCGGCTCGGGTGTCGACCAGCCGATCCTGTCGGAGACGATTCGCCGGTACGAACTGGATTTCAACATCCTCCACGGCCAGATCGACGAAATCCAGGGGCAGGCGTTCGGGTCGCTCGCGGTGCTCGCGGGCGGCGAACCGGGCAAGGTCGGGCAGGCGCTCGCGTTCCTGCGCGAGCAAGGTGTGGTGGTAGAGGAGCTTTCGTATGTTGAGTGAGATGTTCGATATGTTCGTGCAGTCGTTCTGGGAGACGCTGATCATGGTCGGCATCTCTGGAGCGGTCGGCGCGCTCGTCGGGATGCCGCTCGGCGTGCTGCTCTACCTGACCGACCGCCAGGGCGTGCTGCAGAACCTCGGCGTGAATCGTGTGCTCGGCGGCATCGTGAACGCGGTGCGCTCGACGCCGTTCATCATCCTGTTGGTTGCGGTCATTCCGTTCACGCGGCTCGTGACGGGGTCGTCGATCGGCACGGCCGCGGCGGTCGTGCCGCTGACGCTCGCGGCCGCGCCGTTCGTCGCGCGACTGGTCGAGACCGCGCTGCGCGAAGTCGACCGCGGGCTGATCGAGGCCGCGCAGTCGATGGGCGCGACGACGTCGCAGATCGTGTTCAAGGTGCTGCTGCCCGAATCGCTGCCTGGCATCGTCGCGGGTCTGACGATCACGTTCGTGTCGCTCGTCGGCTATTCAGCGATGGCCGGTGCGATCGGCGGCGGCGGGCTCGGCGATCTCGGGATCCGCTACGGCTACCAGCGCTATCTGCCGGAAGTCATGTGGACGGTCGTCGCGATCCTGATCGTGTTCGTGCAGATCGTGCAATCGTTCGGCGACTGGCTCGTGCGCCGGCTGAGCCACAAGTAAAACGACATTCATGGGTAGGGGGAGACGATGCAACGACGCTTCATGCTGAAGTTCGCGGCCGCACTCGGCGCGGCCGCGCTGTTCGCGAGCGCGCACGCGCAGGCCGAAACCATCAAGGTGGGCGTGACGGGCGGTCCGCACGCGCAGATCATGGACGTGGTGAAGAAGGTCGCGGCCAAGAGCGGCCTCGACATCCGTATCGTCGAATTCTCGGATTACGTGCAGCCGAACGCGGCGCTCGCGTCGGGCGATCTCGACGCCAACAGCTACCAGCACGATCCTTATCTGCAGGCGCAGGTGAAGGATCGCGGCTACAAGCTGATCAAGGTCGCGGACACCGTCACATTCCCGATGGGTATCTATTCGAAGCGGGTGAAGTCGCTGGCCGAGTTGACACCCGGCGCGCGCATCGCGGTGCCGAACGATCCGACCAATGGCGGCCGCGCGCTGCTGTTGCTGCAGAAGCAGGGGCTGCTGAAGCTGCGTGCGGACGCCGGGTTGAAGGCGACGCCGCTCGACATCGTCGACAATCCGCGCAAGCTGAAGATCGTCGAACTCGATGCGGCGCAGATTCCGCGTTCGCTCGGCGACGTCGACGCGGCGGCGATCAACACCAACTACGCGATGGAAGCCGGGTTGAAGCCGAAACAGGACGCGATCGCGATCGAGGGCCCGAACGGCCCTTACGCGAACATTCTCGCGATTCGCGACGCTGACCGGAGCAAGCCGTGGGTCGCGAAGCTGGTAGCGGCCTACCATTCCGCGGAAGTGAAGCAGTTCATCGAACAGAAGTTCGGCGGCGCGGTCATTGCCGCCTGGTAACACGTGGTGCTGGGCGCGCCCGGTGACGATTAGAGTTGATGATCGAAAACCCGGGCTTTGCGTCCGGGTTTTTTCTCTTTTAAAATAGAACGACCGTTCGCTATTGCCGGCGCGCCGAAGAGGGGCGTTATCCTCGATAGCCGCGATGGATTGGTCCGCTTGGCCGCGCAGTCATGAGGCCTCGCTATAGAATGGCCTCTGGTCGTATTCGTAACTTTGGAGCGTGTGCATGAAAATCCTGGTGCCAGTGAAAAGAGTGGTCGATTACAACGTGAAGGTCCGCGTGAAGTCGGACAACACGGGCGTCGACATTGCGAACGTGAAGATGTCGATGAACCCGTTCGACGAAATCGCGGTGGAAGAAGCCGTGCGCCTGAAGGAAGCGGGTGTGGCGACCGAAGTGATCGCGGTGTCGGTCGGTGTGACGCAAGCGCAGGAAACGCTGCGCACGGCACTGGCGATCGGCGCGGATCGCGCGATCCTCGTCGAGTCGAACGACAGCGTCGAGCCGCTGGCCGTCGCGAAGATCCTGAAGGCGCTGGTCGACAAGGAGCAGCCGCAACTCGTGATTCTCGGCAAGCAGGCGATCGACGACGATTCGAACCAGACGGGTCAGATGCTGGCCGCGCTGGCGGGCCTGCCGCAAGCGACGTTCGCATCGAAGGTCACGATCGCCGATGGCCGCGCCACGGTTGCGCGTGAAGTCGACGGCGGCGCGGAAACGCTGTCGCTGCAACTGCCGGCAGTCGTCACGACCGACCTGCGCCTGAACGAGCCGCGCTACGTGACGCTGCCGAACATCATGAAGGCGAAGAAGAAGCCGCTGGAAACGGTGAAGCCGGAAGACCTGGGCGTGGACGTCACGCCGCGTCTGAAGACGCTGAAGGTGGCCGAGCCGCCGAAGCGCGCGGCCGGCGTGAAGGTGCCGGACGTGAAGACGCTGGTCGAGAAGCTGAAGACCGAAGCCAAGGTGCTGTAAGAGGGAGCGGAAAGAAATGACGATTCTGGTGATTGCAGAACATGACAACGCGTCGATCAAGGCCGCGACGCTGAACACGGTGGCGGCGGCGGCGAAGATTGGCGGTGACATTCACGTGCTGGTCGCGGGGCACAACGCGCAGGGCGCGGCCGATGCGGCAGCCAAGATTGCGGGCGTGTCGAAGGTGTTGCTGGCCGACGCGCCGCAGCTCGAAGCGGGCCTGGCGGAAAACGTCGAGGCGACCGCGCTGAACATCGCGAAGGATTACTCGCACATCCTCGCGCCGGCAACCGCCTACGGCAAGAATATCGCGCCGCGTATCGCCGCGAAGCTGGACGTCGCGCAGATTTCGGACATCACGGCGGTCGATTCGGCCGACACGTTCGAGCGTCCGATCTACGCAGGCAACGCAATCGCGACGGTGCAGTCGAGCGATCCGATCAAGGTGATCACGGTGCGTGCAACGGGTTTCGATCCGGTGGCGGCGGAAGGCGGCAGCGCGTCGGTCGAGAAGATCGACGCGGCGGCCGATGCAGGCAAATCGCAGTTCGTGAGCCGTGAAGTGACGAAGCTGGATCGTCCGGAGCTGACGTCGGCGAGCATCATCGTGTCGGGCGGCCGCGGTCTGGGCAGCGGTGAAAACTACACGAAGGTGCTGGAGCCGCTGGCCGACAAGCTGTCGGCAGCGCTGGGCGCGTCGCGCGCGGCAGTCGACGCCGGCTACGTGCCGAACGACTACCAGGTCGGCCAGACCGGCAAGATCGTTGCGCCGCAGCTGTACATCGCGGTCGGTATCTCGGGTGCGATCCAGCACCTGGCCGGCATGAAGGATTCGAAGGTGATCGTCGCGATCAACAAGGATCCGGAAGCGCCGATCTTCAGCGTGGCCGATTACGGCCTCGTCGGCGACCTGTTCGCGCTCGTGCCGGAACTCGTGAACGAACTGGGCTGACACGGCGTGACTTGACGCTTCGGCGGCAAGTACGCAAGACGAGGGGGCGCGATACGCGCCCCTTTTTTTGTGCGACGACAGAAGCGGGCGGGATGTTCTGCCGGGCAGCGAGCCATGCTCGCTCAATGCCGCGCGGAACATGTCGTCGTGCGGACAGGTGGGCCAGAAGCGTTGATCGTCGGCGCGAAGGGCAACAACCGTGCATGAGTCGACGGAGGCTCTGTTCCGGGCCCGCAACGTATTCGCTGTAACGAAAAAGGCGCCCCGAGGGCGCCTTTTTTTTGCGGCGGACCGGCCTGCGTCGCGGCGGGCCGTTCCGACTTATGCGTATGCCGGGCGCGTCTGGCCGGCTACGTCCTTCAGGTAGCGATGCACCGACAGGTCGTCGGCCTGGATTGCCGGCTTCTTGCCCGAGATCAGGTCGGCGAGCAGCTGGCCCGACCCGCACGACATCGTCCAGCCGAGCGTGCCGTGGCCGGTGTTCAGAAACAGGTTCGAGACCGGCGTGCGGCCGACGATCGGCGTGCCGTCCGGCGTCATCGGGCGCAGGCCTGTCCAGAACGTTGCCTTCGACGTGTCGCCGCCGCCCGGGAACAGGTCGTTCACGCACATTTCGAGCGTCTCGCGGCGCGCGGCACGCAGGTTCTTGTCGAAGCCGACGATCTCCGCCATGCCGCCGACGCGGATGCGTTGGTCGAAACGCGTGATCGCGATCTTGTAGGTTTCATCCAGCACCGTCGACACGGGCGCGGCCGTCTCGTCGACGATCGGTGCGGTGATCGAATAGCCTTTCAGCGGATAGACGGGGATCTTCATCAGGTTCGAGATGAAGTTGGTGGAGTACGACCCGAGCGCGACGACGTATGCATCCGCGCGCACCGTCTCGCTGCCGCACTGCACGCCGGCGATCTTGCCGCCCGCGATCGCGAGCGCGTCGATCGGCGTGTTGTAGCGGAACTTCACGCCGAGCGATTCCGCGAGCGCCGCGAGGCGCGTCGTGAACAGCTGGCAGTCGCCGGTTTCGTCGCCCGGCAGTCGCAGGCCGCCCGTCAGCTTGTGCGACACGGCGGCGAGCGCCGGTTCGGCATTCTTGAGCTCGGCCGGCGACAGGAGTTCGAACGGCACGTTGGCTTCCTGCAGCACCGCGATATCCTTCGCCGCGCCGTCGAGTTGCTGCTGCGTGCGGAACAGCTGCAGCGTGCCGCCCGTGCGGCCTTCGTACTGGATGCCCGTGTCGGCGCGCAGCGCCTGCAGGCAATCGCGGCTGTATTCGGCGAGGCGGACCATGCGGCCCTTGTTGACTGCATAGCGCTCGGCCGTGCAGTTGCGCAGCATCTGCCACATCCACTGGAGCTGGAAGCGCGTGCCGTCGAGGCGGATCGCGAGCGGCGCGTGCTTCTCGAACATCCACTTGACGGCCTTCAGCGGCACGCCGGGCGCGGCCCACGGCGCGGCATAGCCGGGCGAGATCTGACCTGCGTTTGCGAAGCTCGTCTCGAGCGCCGGACCGGCTTCCCGGTCGATCACCGTGACTTCATGACCGGCGCGCGCGAGGTAATACGCGCTTGCCACGCCCACCACACCGCTGCCCAGAATGACGACTCGCATAGCTGCTCCAGATGGAAGGATCAGGTCGAGGCCGGGCGCACCTGCGTCTCCGTGTAACCTCTAACTGATCTAGTTTTTTGCGCTATGGTATTGTCGAATGTGTAGGTTTTGTTATCGTATTTTTCAGGTTTTCAGCATAAACAAATGAGAACGCAACGCCAGCCAGTACGCTCGCTCGACAAGCTCGACCGGCGCATCCTCAAACTGCTCCAGGACGATGGCCGGATGGCGATGAAGGACCTCGCGGAGCAGGTCGGGCTGACCGTCACGCCGTGCATCGAACGCGTGCGGCGCATGGAGCGCGACGGCGTCATCACCGGCTATCACGCACGCGTCGATCCGGGACAACTCGGTGCCGCGTTGCTGGTGTTCGTCGAAATCACGCTCGGCCACAAGGGCGGCAACATGTTCGAGCAGTTCCGGCGCGAAGTGATGAAGATTGACGAGGTGCTCGAATGCCATCTCGTGTCCGGCGACTTCGACTACCTGATCAAGGCGCGGATCGGTGAAATGGCCGACTATCGCAAGCTGCTGGGTGACATCCTGCTGCAGCTGCCTGGCGCGGTGCAGTCGAAGAGCTATGTCGTGATGGAAGAAATCAAGGAGACGCTGACGATCTCGGTCGGCGAATGACCCTGGCTGTGGCCTACAGTCCGTCCCTCTATCTCGCCCTTGGCATGCTGCACCCAATACTGTATAAACATACAGTATTGGGTGCAGGCGAATGGGTGAGTGCATGGACGGTCGGTCCGACAACGAATTTCCGATAGCGCCGCCGGCGCCCCGCAAGGGGCGTGGTGCGGTCGACAACCTCCAGGGGCGATACGAAACGGCGCTGCGCGAAGCGGTCGACGACGGCTGGACCCACGAATCGGTCGACACCGATCTGCCGGCTCCGCTGCGCACGCAGGTGTTCGAGGAGCGCGCGAAGAGCATCCTGACGCACAACCAGTCGCCGGACATACCGTTCAGCGTGTCGCTCAATCCGTATCGCGGCTGCGAGCATGGCTGCATTTACTGCTTTGCACGGCCGACCCATAGTTATCTCGGTCTGTCGCCGGGGCTCGATTTCGAGAGCCGCATCTATGCGAAGGTCAACGCGGCCGAATTGCTCGAGCGGGAGATTTCGCGCAAGCGCTACGTGCCGGAGCCGATCGCGCTTGGCGTCAACACCGATGCATACCAGCCGGTCGAGCGCGATCTGCGCATCACACGCAGCGTGATCCAGGTGATGCACGATCACGGGCTGCCGTTCGCCGCGATCACGAAGTCGTCACTGATCGAGCGCGATCTGGATCTGCTGGCCCCGATGGCCGAACGCGGGCAGGTGATGGCCGCGGTCACGATCACGACACTCGATGCCGATCTCGCGCGTACGCTCGAGCCGCGTGCGGCGACGCCGGCGCGCCGTCTGCGCACGATCCGCGCGCTGCGCGACGCGGGCGTGCCGGTGGGCGTCAGCATTGCACCGATGATCCCGTTCGTCACCGAGCCGGACATGGAGCGTGTGCTGGAAGCCTGTGCGGAGGCCGGCGCGACGCACGCGAGTTACATCATCCTGCGCCTGCCGTGGGAGGTCGCGCCGCTGTTCAAGAATTGGCTCTCCGCGCATTTCCCCGATCGCGCGGAGCGCGTGATGAACCGCGTGCGCGACATGCGCGGCGGGAAGGACTACGACTCGGATTTCGCGAAGCGGATGAAGGGCGAGGGAATCTGGGCAGACCTGTTGCGGCAGCGGTTCCGTCAGGCCGTGAAGCGGCTCGGGTTGAACGAGCGCGCGAACGGCATTCTGGATCTGTCGCAGTTTCGCGGTGCGCCGGCGACCGGGGCGGCAGCGCAGCCCCCGATGGCGGGCGCAACCGGCGCGAAGTCGCGTGACGACGTGCAGCTGACGCTGTTCTGATCTGACCGATGCGTGTCGGCAGCTTACTGCGAGATTTGCTTCGCCGCTTCGACTTGCGATTCGAAGTATGTCTGGAAGGACAGCGCGAGCGCGGTCATCAGCAGGAACGCACCGATCAGCAGCGAGAAGATCACGATGAAGATCACCGTCCAGCCTGACTGGCTGTGCTTGCCGGTGTCGGCATTGAATTGCGCGTCCCATTTCTCGTCGGGGCGCAGGCCGTAGACGAGCGCGGCGAGGAACGCAGCCAGAAGCGAGATCGCACCCGGCACGGCGAGCCACCAGCCGAGGTTGGCACTGCGCTGGGTCGCGGCGAGCAGCAGGAAACCCGGGATCCCGACGATCGTCGCGAGCAGGTGCGCCCAGCCGTACACGTCGCGAAAGCCGTACAGGTAGAAGCGGTGCGCACCGAGCGAACCGAGGAGGAACGCGAGGGCGGCGGTGAGCGTCTTGGAGCGGAAGCGGCGGGACGACGATGCGGTGCTGCTGGACATGGATGGCGGCGGATTATCGTTGGCATGGGCGGCCGGCAGGCCGGCGCGGGGCGCTTGGCCCGGCAAGCATTCTACGATGCCCGGTCGGGCCGGGTCACCCCTTGCCTGCGTCAAGGTGCCGCATAGGTGACGCGATAGATGGTGCCTGCGTAGTCGTCGCTGACGAGCAGTGAGCCGTCCGGCAGCGGCAGTACGTCGGCCGGACGCCCCCACACGGTGCCGTCCGCGCGCAACCAGCCGGTGATGAACGGTGTCTGGCTTGCGTGGCTGCCGTCGGCCGACACGACCGCGCGCATCACGCGATAGCCGACCTTCGTGCTGCGATTCCACGAACCGTGCTCGGCAATGAAGATGTTGTTGCGATATGACGCCGGAAACATCGGCCCCGTATAGAAGCGCATGCCGAGTGCCGCGACGTGCGCGCCGAGTTTCAGCACGGGTGGCACGTAGCGGTGGCACACGTCGGCGCTCCCGAATTCAGGGTCAGGCGTGTCGCCGCCGTGGCAGTACGGAAAGCCGAAATCGAGGCCTGCGCGCGGCGCACGGTTCAGCTTGTCGTCGGGCACGTCGTCGCCCATCAAGTCGCGCCCGTTGTCGGTGAACCACAGCTCGTGCGAATCGGGGTGCCAGGCAAAGCCGACGGTATTGCGCACGCCGCGGGCAAACACTTCTCGGCCGCTGCCGTCCGCGTTCATGCGTGCGATGATCGCGTATCGACTGCGATCGGCGAGGCACACGTTGCACGGTGCGCCGGTTGGCACGTAGAGCTTGCCATCGGGGCCGAATGCAATGAATTTCCAGCCGTGATGATGATCGGTCGGCAGCGCGTCTGTCACGACCGCCGGCGCCGGAGGACTGGCGAGCCGGTCGTCGATGTGGTCGAGGCGCAGAATGCGCGACACGGCGGAGATATAGAGCGCGCCGTCGCGATACGCGACGCCGACGGGCATGTCGAGCCCCGATGCGATCACGTATCGGGCCGTGATCCGGCCCTCCTGCATCACGAATGCATGCACGCGGCCTTCGCGCGAGCCGACATACAGGATTCCGCGGGGCGACCATGCCATTTCGCGGGCGGTCGGCACGGCGTCGGTCAGCACGTCGACACGGAAGCCGGATGGCACGACGAGTTTGTCCACCGCCGTTGCGGCGCAAGCCATGGTGGCTGCAAGACAGGTGACGAGGCCGGTCAGCAAGCCCGCGAGGCGGTGCTGCGCGCGGCCCACCGGGGTGACGCAAAATAGCGGCATGGCGGCGGTGAGCGTCGTGGACACGACGATTGTATGCCTGGCGCGCAGGTAGTCCGTGGAATTTTTGCGCGTAAGTGTTTGTTGTGGCTTTGGTTTCCGGCTATAATCGCACGTTTCAGTAGTTTCGAACCCGGTTTCCCCGAAGGATTTCATATGGTTATCATCCGTCTGGCTCGCGGCGGCTCGAAGAAGCGCCCGTTCTACAACATCGTCGCTACCGATTCGCGCAACCGTCGTGACGGCCGCTTCATCGAGCGCGTCGGCTTCTATAACCCGGTCGCCACGAAGGGCGAATCGCTGCGTATCGCTCAGGACCGCCTGACGTACTGGCAAGGCGTTGGCGCGCAACTGTCGCCGACCGTTCAGCGTCTCGTGAAGGAAGCGCAAAAGGCGCAACCGGCTGCCTAACATGGCGCGGTGTGCCGGTCGTGCCGGCTGCAAGGAGCATTGATGTCCGGTCACGATTCCGGTAACGCAAAGCGCGGGCGAGCGTCGTTTGGCGCATTCGTCCGCAAACCGGTCGAGCGCGACACTGTCGCGAGCGCCGGTGAGGCTGCCGAGTCGGGCAGTCTCGAGGCGGTGCAAGCTTGGCCCGACGATGCTGTCGAGGTCGGGGCGGTGGTCGACGCCTACGGCCTGAAAGGCTGGGTCAAGGTGGCGACGCATGCCGACGCCGGTCGTGGCGGCGATGCGTTGCTCAAGGCGCGCCGCTGGTGGCTGGAACGGGGTGGGGAGCGGTTGTCCGCCCGCATCCTGCAGTCGAAGACGCACGGCGACACTGTCGTCGCGCATACCGCGGGTGTCAGCGACCGCGATGCCGCACTGGCTTTGCGCGGCTTTCGCGTGTTCGTGCGCCGGGAAGATTTCCCGGCATTGGCCGCGGACGAATTCTATTGGGTCGACCTGATCGGCCTCGAGGTCGTCAACGAGCAATCGGTGGCACTCGGGACGGTGAGCGGGATGATCGACAACGGCGTGCATTCGATCATGCGCGTCGAGTATCCGGCAGTCGGCAAGGACGGTCGGCCGACCACCGACGAACGGCTGATTCCGTTCGTCGGCGTCTACGTCAAAACGGTGGATCAGGCGGCACGTCGCATCGTCGTCGACTGGGAAGCCGATTACTAATGAATCAGGTTACGGAGAGCGCGGTGCAGTTTGACGTCGTCACGCTCTTTCCCGAAATGTTCCGCGCGCTGACCGACTGGGGTATCACCAGCCGGGCCGTGAAGCAGGGCCGCTTCGGGCTGCGCACCTGGAATCCGCGTGATTTTACGACGGACAACTACCGCACGGTCGACGATCGTCCGTACGGCGGCGGTCCGGGCATGGTGATGCTGGCCAGGCCGCTCGAGGCCGCGATCGGTGCTGCGAAAGCAGCGCAGGCGGAGCAGGGCGTCGCGAGCACGCGTGTGGTGATGATGTCGCCGCAAGGTGCGCCGTTCACGCACGAACGTGCGGTGCGAATGGCGCAGGAGCCGGGTGTCATCGTGCTGTGTGGCCGCTACGAGGCGATCGATCAGCGTCTGCTCGACCGTTGCGTCGACGAGGAAATCAGCCTCGGCGATTTCGTTCTGTCCGGCGGCGAACTGCCGGCGATGGCGATGATGGATGCCGTTGTGCGCCTGTTGCCCGGCGTGCTGAACGATGCGCAGTCGGCCGTGCAGGACAGCTTCGCCGACGGGCTGCTCGATTGTCCGCATTACACGCGCCCCGAGGAGTACGAGGGGATGCGCGTGCCGGACGTGCTGCTCGGTGGCCATCATGCCGAGATCGAGCGGTGGCGGCGCCAGGAAGCATTGAGGAATACGTTGCGGAAGCGGCCGGACCTGATCGTCCGGGCGCGCCGCGAGAAGTTGTTGAGCCGTGCCGACGAGGCCTGGCTTGCGAACCTCGCACGCGAAGCGAAGAATGCCTCCTGAGGCGGCGTCGCGGGCGGGAAATGGCGGTGCCGTGCATGCGTGCGCGGCGCCTGATGTGAATCCATCCTCTATCGGGGCCAAGCCTGGAAGCAGGCGGGTGCAAACGCCGACAAGATGGCTTTAGGAGTCAGTGATGAATCTGATTGCAAAACTTGAGCAGGAAGAGATCGAGCGCGCGCTCGCCGGCAAGACGATCCCCGAATTCGCCCCGGGCGACACGGTGATCGTGAACGTGAACGTGGTTGAAGGAAACCGCAAGCGCGTTCAGGCGTACGAAGGCGTCGTGATCGCGATTCGCAACCGTGGTCTGAACTCGAACTTCATCGTCCGCAAGATCTCGTCGGGCGAAGGCGTCGAGCGTACGTTCCAGACCTACTCGCCGCTGCTGGCGAGCATCGTCGTGAAGCGTCGCGGTGATGTGCGTCGTGCGAAGCTGTACTACCTGCGCGAGCGTTCGGGCAAGTCGGCTCGAATCAAGGAAAAGCTGGTGTCGAAGGATCGCACCGCAGCAGCTTCCCAAGAGTAAGAGCTGTAAGGAAAAAGCACCCACCCGGGTGCTTTTTTCATTCTGGCGCGACAATATGCTCGATACGTCACGAACTCGAGACCCCGATTGAATCGCCGCCCCATCATTGATCCCGAAGTGCTGCCGGTCGAAGGCACCGGCGCCGGCCTGCCGTCCATCGAATCCCGCTTGATGACGCCGTCCGGGCTGCGCGAGCGTTTCGCGCGCACGCTCGAATGGAGCGTCGAGCCGGCAGAGGTACGGCTGCAGGAGGGTGTCGATCCGCGCAGCGCTGCCGTCCTCATCCCGCTCGTCGTTCGCGAGAGCGGCCTCACCGTGCTGCTGACCCAGCGCGCCGATCACCTGAACGACCATGCCGGGCAGATCAGCTTTCCCGGTGGTCGTCGCGAGTCGTTCGATCGCGATGCGACGGCGACCGCGTTGCGCGAGGCGAAGGAAGAAATCGGGCTGGCTGACGAACCGGTGGAGATTCTCGGTGCGCTGCCCGACTACCTGACGGGGACCGGCTTCTGCGTGACGCCCGTCGTGGGTCTCGTGCATCCCCCGTTCACCGTGCAGGCCGACACGTTCGAAGTTGCCGAGATTTTCGAGGTGCCGCTCGCGTTCCTGATGAATCCGTCAAACCACCAGGTGCGCGTGTTCCGCTGGGAAGGCGGCGAGCGTCGTTTTTTTGCGATGCCCTATCCGAACGGCGAATCGGCCGGGTATTACTTCATCTGGGGCGCAACTGCCGGCATGTTGCGCAATCTGTACCGCTTCTTGGCAGCCGGATAGCATCCCACCCGAACCTGCGCGCGGGGCCGGCTGTCGGCCCGTCGCGTCGGCAGCCATGCGCCCCTTACGCTGTGCTATCGTTATGCAAAAAATGACATAACTCCGAAGACGGCACCACGCATGACTTTCTTTTCGGTTCTTCTCGCCCTCATCATCGAACAGGTCCGCGCGTTGTCGCCGAGCAATCCGGTGTTCGCGCTGTTCCAGTTTCATGCGGAAACCGTCGCGCATGGCCTCGACGCCGGCAAGCAAAAGCATGGCCTGCTCGCATGGATCGCAGTCGTGCTGCCGTGGGTTCTGGTCGTTGCGCTGATCTACTTCCTCCTGTTCAAGGTGAGCTTCGTGCTCGCGTTCATCTGGAACGTCGTCGTCGTGTATTTCACGCTCGGCTTCCGCCAGTTCAGCCACTACTTCACCGATATCCATCTCGCGCTCAACAACGACGACGTACCGCGCGCGCGTGAAATCCTGCACGAGTGGACGGGCCTCGACACGGTCGACATGCCGGTCGGTGAAATCGTCCGCCATACGCTGATTCATGCGGTCGTGGCGTCGCATCGCCACGTGTTCGGCGTGTTCTTCTGGTACGTGCTGCCGATCGGGCCGGCCGGTGCCGTGCTGTACCGCATCTCCGAATATCTCGCGCGCACCTGGTCGACGCCGGGCGACGATCGCACGGCCGCGTTCTCGACGTTCGCGCAGCGCGCGTTCTTCGTGATCGACTGGATTCCGTCGCGACTGACCGCGCTCGGCTTCGCGATCGTCGGCAACTTCGAGGATGCGATCTACGCGTGGCGCAATCACACGCGCCAGTGGCCCGATCCGAACGACGGCGTGCTGCTCGCGGCCGGCAGCGGCGCGCTCGGCGCGCGCCTCGCGGGGCCGCTCGCGGAACCGTCGAGTCTCGACGCGTTGGCGGTCGGTGACAGCGGCCCGTTGACGGTTGGCGATGATTGCACGCCGCGCACGCTGCAGTCCGCGGTCGGCCTGGTTTGGCGCGCCGTGATCCTGTGGATGATTCTGCTGTTGATGCTGACGCTGGCCGTCTGGGTGTCGTGACGCGGCAGCGAATGTGCGCGATGAAACGAAAGGGCCGGCTTCATGCCGGCCTTTTTGCTGTGCGTCCGGTCAGTCCACTCAGTCGTCGAGCGGATCGCGTACGGCGCCGCATTGCCAGCAGGCGGTGAACTGGGCCTCCAGCGCCTCGCCGCATTGGCGGCAGCGCCACGGAACGGCGCCGGCCGACGGGCCGTGCGACGCCGCATCGAGGAGCCGCCGGGCGAGTGCATCGTCGCGCTCGTCGTCGAGCCACAGCTCGGGGGCGCAAGCGTCGGCGGGCAAGCCGCCGAGCGCGCCGGTCGCGTAGCAGTTGTGCAGTTCGCAGCCGATGCCGGCCACCTGCAGCACGTTCGCCCAATGCTGCGCGGTGGCGAGATCGGGGGCCTTGAAACGCATCGCGGCTCCTGTCGGTGAAGGCCGGGCCGGCCCCGGCCGCCTTCTGTCCGCCGCGCGGTCAGCGGACGATCTGGCTTGCCTCGTGCACGAGCTGTGCGTAAAGCGCATGCCGCGATGGTGAAATGCGGCCGTCGGAGACGGCTTCGAGAATCGCGCAGCCCGGCTCGTGCAGATGATGACAATTATAGAAACGGCAGTCCGCGAGCAGCGGGCGGAATTCCGGAAACGCGCGCTCGAGGCGGCCTTCCGTCAGGTGGTAGAGGCCGAATTCCTGGAAACCCGGCGAATCGATCAGCGCGCCGCCGCCTTCGAGCGGGTAGAGGCGCGTGAACGTCGTCGTATGGCGGCCGCTGTTGAGCGCGGCCGAGATTTCGCGGGTCGCGGCTTCGGCATCGGGCACGAGCAGGTTCACGAGCGTCGACTTGCCCATCCCGGACTGGCCGAGCAGGATCGTCGAATGCCCGGCCAGATGCGGCATCAGTTGCGCGCGCGCATCGTCGGGCGAGCCCTTCACCGACAGTTCGAGCACGTCGTAGCCGAGCGCGCGGTAGGGCGCGAGGCGCTCGCGGGCGACCGGCAGCGCGGCCTCGACGTCGATCTTGTTCAGCACGACGAGCGGCTTCAATTCGTTCGCTTCGGCCGCGATCAGCGCGCGGCCGAGGAGGTCCTCGCTGAAATAGGGCTCGGTTGCGAGCACGATCAGCAACTGGTCGAGGTTGGCCGCGAACAGCTTCGACTTGAACTGGTCGGAACGGTACAGCAGGTTGCGCCGCTCGCCGATCTCGACGATCACGCCCTGGTCCGCCGACGCCTGTTCGTACACGACGCGGTCGCCGACCGCGATCTCGCTTTTCTTGCCACGGGGGAAGCACTGCAGCATCGGGCAGCCGTCGTCAGGCGCGACGATGTAGTGGCGGCCGTGCGCCGCGATCACGCGGCCTTCGACACGCGACGCGCCTGATGCGCGCGGAGCCGGCTTGCGGGAGGTCGGCCGGCTCATGCGTGCTGCATCAGGCGGTCGATCCGCTGCGACGCCGGCGGATGCGAGTAGTAGAAGGCCGTGTAGACCGGGTCCGGCGTGAGGGTCGACGCGTTGTCCTCGTAAAGCTTCACGAGCGCGCTGATGAGATCCTGCGCGTCGGTCTGGCTGGCCGCGAACGCGTCGGCCTCGAATTCATGCTTGCGCGACGTGAGGCTGCTGAACGGCGTCGCGAAGAACAGGAACACGGGGATCGCGAGGAAGAACAGCACGAGCGCGGCGCCCGCGTTGCTCGTGTCGAGCGAAGGCGTGACGCCAAGCCCCGTGTAGAACCACGTGCGCTGCGCGAGCCAGCCGAGCAGCGCGAGCAGCACGAGGCTCAGCACGAACGACACGAGCATCCGCTTCATTACGTGGCGGCGCTTGAAGTGGCCGAGTTCGTGCGCGAGCACGGCCTCGATCTCCTGGCCGGACAGCCGCGCGAGCAGCGTGTCGAAGAACACGATCCGCTTCGATGCGCCGAAGCCCGTGAAATACGCGTTGCCGTGCGCGGAACGGCGGCTGCCGTCCATCACGAACAGGCCCTTCGCGGCGAAGCCGCACCGTTTCATCAGCGACTCGATGCGCGTGCGCAGCGCTTCGTCCTTCAGCGGTTCGAACTTGTTGAAGATCGGCGCGATGAAGGTCGGGTAAATCAGCAGCACGAGCATCTGGAATGCGACCCAGACGATCCAGGTCCACAGCCACCACAGGCTGCCGGCCTGGTTCATCAGCCACAGCACGACGAACAGCAGCGGCAGGCCGAGCAGCGCGCCGAGCAGCGCGTTCTTCAGCATGTCGGTGAAGAACAGGCGCTTGGTCATGCGGTTGAAGCCGAACCGCTGTTCGATCCCGAACTGGCGGTAATACTCGAACGGCACGTCGATCACGCTCGTGATCGCGAGCACGGCGGCGACGAGCGCGACCTGCTGCCCGTAGCCGCGGCCGAACCAGCCGGTCAGCAGCGTGTCGAGGGCGCCGACGCCGCCGAGCAGCGTGAGGCCGACCAGCACGGCCGCGCTGACGACGATTTCGAACATCGCCAGCCGGGTGCGCTCGACCGTGTAGTCGGCTGCGCGCTGGTGGGCGGTCAGTGGAATGGTGGCGCTGAACTGCGCGGGCACGCCGTTGCGGTGGGCGGCGACGAAGCGGATCTGCCGCGACGCGAGCCACAGCTTGGTGACGACCATCGCGAGCACGGCGAGCGCGAACAGCAGGGTGAACGAAAAGGGTGACATCGAAGGCGCCAAAGGGTTCTATGCGAGAATTATATGTTCTTGCGGACCGGGCCCGCTCACGCGATGCCGGCCGCCCGGGCGGCGCCGCGCGCCGTCCGCCATTTTCCAGGATGACTCATGACCGATACCGCCGCTTCCGCCAGCCAGCCCGCGCTCGTGCGCAACGAGTTGAACCTCGTCTGGCTCGACATGGAGATGACGGGCCTCGACCCGGATAACGACCGCATCATCGAAATCGCGGTCGTCGTGACCAATTCCACGCTCGACATCGCCGTGGAAGGCCCCGTGTTCGCGATCCACCAGAGCGACGAAACGCTCGCCAAGATGGACGACTGGAACAAGTCGACGCACGGCCGCTCGGGCTTGATCGACCGCGTGCGCGCGTCGACCGTGACCGAGGCGGACGCCGCCGCGCAACTGCAGGCGTTCCTCGCGCAGTACGTATCGCCCGGCAAGTCGCCGATGTGCGGCAATTCGATCTGCCAGGATCGCCGTTTCATGGCGCGCTGGATGCCGGAATTCGAGAAATTCTTCCACTACCGCAATCTCGACGTCAGCACGCTGAAAGAGCTGTGCCGCCGCTGGCAGCCCGCGATCTACAAGGGCTTCCAGAAGCGCGCGATGCACACGGCGCTCGCGGACATCCACGAGTCGATCGACGAACTGAAGTACTACCGCGAGCATTTCCTGATTCCGGCTGCGTCGGCGCCGGCAGGCGAGTCCGCACCGGCCGCCTGAGCAGGCCGGCGCGCGCTCAGCGCGGCGCGCGTTGCGCGCTCTTCGGCCGAAACGCCGCGACCACTGCGGCGTCGGTCTCGATGTACGGGCCGCCGATCAGGTCGATGCAGTAGGGCACGGCCGCGAAGATGCCGGGCACGGTCGACTTGCCGTCGGCGTCGCGCAGCCCTTCGAGCGTTTCCCGGATCGACTTCGGCTGGCCGGGCAGGTTGATGATCAGGGCCGCGTGGTCGGCCGTCTCGCGAATCACCGCGACCTGTCGAGACAGGATCGCGGTCGGCACGAAATTCAGGCTGATCTGCCGCATCTGTTCGCCGAATCCCGGCATTTCCTTCGTCGCAACGGCCAGCGTGGCTTCCGGCGTCACGTCGCGCCGCGCAGGGCCGGTGCCGCCGGTCGTCAGCACCAGATCGCAGCCCGCCACGTCGACGAGTTCTGCCAGCGTGGCGGAGATCGTCGGCGCGTCGTCCTGGATCAGCCGGGTTTCGGCGCGCCACGGCGAGCGCAATGCGCCGGCGAGCCATTCCTGCAGCGCCGGAATGCCCTTGTCCTCATAAACGCCCGTGCTGGCGCGGTCGCTGATCGACACGAGGCCGACCACGAGCTCGTCCGGATGGTTACGCTTCGTCGTCGTCATGGTCGTCTCCGGCGTCGTCGGCCGCTTCGTCATCCCCGTCGGGCGTACCGCTCGCGGTCTTGATCCACTGGAACAATTCGCGGAAATAGCGCGGCGGCTTGCCTTGCTGCGCTTCCTTGCGCGCGTTGCGGATCAGCGTGCGGCCTTCCTGGATGTCGGCTTCGGGGTGCTGGCGGAGGAATTCGGTCAGCGCGTCGTCGTTGGCGAGCAGCTGTTCGCGCGTGCGCTCGATCCAGTGCAGGCGAGCGGTCGCGGCCTTGTTCACGCCTCGCTGGGCGTCCAGCGCGGTGCGCAGCGCGACCGTTTCATCCTCGGTCAGCGAGCGCATCACGCGGCCGACGTACTGGAGCTGGCGGCGCTTGCCTTCGTGGTCGGTGATCCGGCGCGCCTCGCGCACGGCGTCGGCGAGGCCCTCGGGCATCGGCATGCGCTTGAGCGCGTCCTTCGGCAGGTCGACCAGGGCCTGGCCGAGCTCCTGCAGCGCGTGCATCTCGCGTTTCAACTGGGATTTGCTGGGGCGATCGTAGCCGTTGCCGGTGTCGTCGTCGGCATGCTCGATCGGCTGGATTCGGGTTTTGCGTGTCATGGGCGGCATTGTATCGCGGCGCGAACACCCCAAGCTTGTCGGTATGCGGCCCCGGACCTTGCTATGATCGCGGGATACGCAACATTTTGAACATGCGGGCGGCTCGCCCGCCACCGGATATCACGACGATGGCAGCCAATCTCGACGTACAAGCGCGCTATTTCCCGCACACGCAGGACCAGCTCAAAGAAATTGCCTCGGACATCCTTCGCCATGCGAAGGCACTCGGCGCGACGGACGCCGCGACCGAAATCTCCGAAGGTGACGGCCTGTCGGTGTCGGCGCGCCGCGGCGAGGTCGAGACGATCGAACACAATCGCGACAAGATGGTCGGCGTGACGGTGTTCATCGGCAAGAAGCGCGGCAACGCGAGCACGTCGGACTTCTCGCCGGCCGCGATCAAGGATACCGTCGCCGCCGCGTACAACATCGCGCGCTTCACGGCCGAGGACGACGCGGCCGGCCTTGCCGAGGCCGAGCTGCTCGAAACCGACCCGCGCGACCTCGATCTCTACCACCCGTGGGCGCTGTCGGCCGACGAGGCCGTCGAGCTCGCCCGCCGCGCGGAGGACGCCGCATTCGCGGTCAGTCCGCAGATCCGCAACTCGGAAGGCGCGAGCGTGTCGGCGCAGCATTCGCAGTTCGTGCTTGCGACGTCGCGCGGCTTCCTCGCCGGCTACCCGTACTCGCGCCACTACATCGCGTGTGCGCCGATCGCGGGCACCGGCCGCCACATGCAGCGGGACGACTGGTATTCGTCGAAGCGCAGCGCGGTCGACCTCGCTGCGCCGGAAGCGGTCGGGCGCTATGCGGCCGAGCGTGCGCTGGCACGGATGGGCGCGCGCCGTCTCGACACCCGCAAGGTGCCCGTGCTGTTCGAGGCGCCGCTCGCGGCCGGCCTGCTCGGCGCATTCGTGCAGGCTGTCAGCGGCGGCGCGCTGTACCGCAAGACGTCGTTCCTCGTCGACAGCCTCGGCAAGCCGGTGTTCGCACCGCACGTGCAGGTCGTCGAGGATCCGCACGTGCCGCGTGCGATGGGCAGCGCGCCGTTCGACGAGGAAGGCGTGCGCACGCGTGCGCGCAGCGTCGTCAGCGACGGTGTCGTCGAAGGCTACTTCCTGTCGACCTATTCGGCGCGCAAGCTCGGCACGCAGACGACCGGCAATGCGGGCGGTTCGCACAACCTCGCGCTGCGCAGTTCGAACACGCAGCCGGGCGATGATTTCGACGCGATGCTGAAGAAGCTCGGCACGGGCCTGCTGTTGACGGAGCTGATGGGGCAGGGCGTGAACTACGTGACCGGCGACTATTCGCGCGGCGCGGCCGGCTTCTGGGTCGAGAACGGCGTGATCCAATATCCGGTCGAGGAAATCACCGTCGCGAGTACGTTGCAGGAGATGTTCCGGCATATCGTCGCGATCGGCGCGGATTCGATCGTGCGCGGTACGAAGGAAACGGGCTCGGTGCTGATCGAGCAGATGACGATCGCCGGGCAGTAAGCAGCGCGGCTTCCGCCGCCAGGAAACGAAAAAGCCCGACCGGCGTGAGTGCGCCGGTCGGGCTTTTTGCTGTGTGCCGCGTGTCAGTCGCACTTGCGCGCGTAGACGACGAACGCATAGCCGAACGTGTTCGGCGCGGCGGCTTGATGCGGATCGCGCGACACTTCTTGCCAGTGCGCGGGATCGGGTGCCGGGAACGACGCATCGCCGTCGAAGTCCGCGTCGATCTCGGTGACGACCAGCTTGTCGGCGAGTTCCAGGCCTTCCGCATAGAGTTGTGCGCCGCCGATCAGGAATGCTTCGGCCACCCCGTCGCGCGCGGCGAGCGCGAGCGCATCGGCGAGCGACGTGACGGTGTCGCAGCCGTCGAAGCGGCGCGCTGCGTCGCGCGTGACGACGATATTGCGGCGGCCCGGCAGCGGCCGGCCGATCGACTCGTGGGTCTTGCGGCCCATCACGATCGGCGCGCCCATCGTCGTGCGCTTGAAGAACGCGAGGTCCTCGGGAAGTTTCCAGGGCAACTGGTTGTCGCGGCCGATGATGCCGTTGCGGGCGCGCGCGACAATCAAGGTCAACGTCGTCATGAAGGTCGGGGAAGAGGAGAACCGGAATGGCGCCGATTCTACCGGAATGGCGGCGCGCGACCGCATCGATGCGGATGCGCGGGCGCCTCGGCAGTTTCCGGTCCGTCGCACCTCGCCGACGGTGGCGACGAGGTGCGGCCTTTGCGCCGTCATGTCCTGAATAAAAAGAGTGCCCGCCGGGGGACGGACACAAAAACGGTTCGCGTCGAGATATCGACGCTGCGTGAAATGACCTGACTTATCCTATTCGTCTGCAATCCTCATCGATTGAGCGGCACGTGGCCTCATATGCAGATTATTGATGCACGCGGTTTCCGGCGTTTCCCTCCATCGCATGCTGCGCGTTGCCGGGAAGCGGAACAGGAATCGGTACCGGCACCGGAGCAGGCGGGGCGAGTTCGTCCCACAGCGTCACCCATGTCTTGCCCGACGAACGCGGTTGGGGTGCGGCGACCGGCACGATACCGATGCGGTTGTCCTGTTGCGTGTGCGGCGCGTTATCGGCAAGCAGCATCGCGCGTTCGGGCCGCGCGCTTTCTTCCGAGCGGGCCGGCGTGAACGGGCACGCGAGCGCACATGCTGCAATCGTCACCTGCACACAAGACCGTGAAAAAAGTGTTCGCATGGCTGCCTTCTCCGATCCGTGACACATTCAGCGAAATACATGCCATCAGGCGAAGAGCATTGTCGCGTCTGCGATTCGCGGATGAGCGTCGTGAATCGCAAGCGAAAACGCCGGGAAATGTTTCAGGCGTGAAACGATGGGGCTTGGGAGTACTGCGGATTCATTCGATACGCTTCAAGGATGAAAATCTGAGCGTGTGTCGATGCAGGTACGCTTCACTGCGCGTGTGCTATGTGCAGATGATTGATAAACGTCGACCATTGAGCGATTCGGCCGCTCGCCCATTTGCGCTGAAATCGGTTTGTCGTATTCAGCGCCTATAACTAAGCCGTCGTGACCCAACAATAACTTGACGCGAGACAAGCGCCATCATGCGAGGCTGTTCGTCGCCGCGCATCGGCATGGCGAATCGAGCCGCTTCGGCTGACCCGGTTCGATCCTTTTGCACGCGACTTGGCGTGTGCTGCAATCGTTAGACGGTTGATGAACGGGGTGGGCATATGGGAGCCGAGCAGCGGCATGTGATCTATTTCTCGCGCGAGCCGAACGATGCGTTGCGCGGGCATTTCGACGAATGCGGGTGGCGCGTCGATCTTGCGGAAAGCGCACGCGACGTGCGGCGAGTCGTGCAGCACGGCGTGGCAACCGCCGGCCTGCTCGATTTCTCGCCGGGCTTTCGGCCCGCGGATCTGCGCGAACTCGAATCGTGTCTGAGCATCCAGCACATCGGCTGGATCGCGGCGACCCGGCGTGGGCAGTTGCAGGACCCCACGCTGCGGCATCTCATCCGCGACTATTGCTTCGACTACTTGACGATGCCGTACGAGGCATCGCGCATCGTCGAGACCATCGGCCATGCGCACGGCATGGTCGCACTGACCGACCCGGTGGCGGCGCCCGTCGGCGCCGGGCGGGCCGAAGGCGAGATGGTCGGCACCTGCGACGCGATGCTCGGACTCTTCAGGACGATCCGGCGCGTCGCCACGACCGAAGCACCGGTGTTCATCTCCGGCGAATCGGGTACCGGCAAGGAACTGACGGCCGTTGCGATCCACGAGCGCTCGGCGCGCGCGCAGGCGCCGTTCGTCGCGATCAATTGCGGTGCGATTCCGTCGACGCTGCTGCAAGCCGAACTGTTCGGCTATGAGCGCGGCGCGTTTACGGGCGCGAACCAGCGCAAGATCGGCCGTGTCGAGGCCGCGAACGGCGGCACGCTGTTTCTCGATGAGATCGGCGACCTGCCACTCGAGAGCCAGGCGAGCCTGCTGCGATTCCTGCAGGAAGGCAAGATCGAGCGGCTCGGCGCGCATGTGTCGGTGCCGGTCGACGTGCGCGTGATCTGCGCGACGCACGTGAACATGGAAGCGGCGCTGCGCGACGGGCTGTTCCGCGAGGACCTGTTCCATCGGCTGTGCGTGCTGAAGATCGAGGAGCCGCCGCTGCGCGCGCGCGGCAAGGATATCGAGCTGCTGGCGCGCCACATGCTCGAGCGTTTCAAGGGCGATGCGCATCGCCGCCTGCGTGGCTTCTCGCCGGATGCGATCACCGCGCTGTACGGCTATTCGTGGCCCGGCAACGTGCGCGAGCTGATCAATCGCGTGCGCCGCGCGATCGTGATGTCGGAGGGCCGGATGATTACCGCGGCCGATCTCGAACTCAACGAATTCGCGATCCTGGCGCCCGTCTCGCTCACCGAGGCGCGGGAAGCGGCCGAACGGCAGGCGATCGAGCAGGCGCTGCTGCGCCACCGCGGCCGTTTCGCCGATGCGGCGCGCGAACTCGGTGTGTCGCGTGTCACGCTGTACAGGCTGATGTGCGCGCATGGCATGCGCGATCGCAGCGACCCGCTGGGAGGGTTTCCGGCGCCGTTGCCGGAGGTTCCGCGCCACGCTTGCTAAAATTGGCGGGTGACGGCCGCCCTCGCGGCCGAAGGAACCCGCATGAAACAGTACCTCGACCTCGTTCGCACCATCCTCGACACCGGCACCTGGCAGGAGAACCGCACGGGCATCCGCACCATCAGCATGCCCGGTGCGATGCTGCGGTTCGACCTGCAGCAAGGTTTCCCGGCCGTGACGACCAAGAAGCTCGCGTTCAAGTCCGCGATCGGCGAACTGGTCGGCTTCCTGCGGGCATCGCGCAGCGCGGCCGATTTCCGCGCGCTCGGCTGCAAGGTGTGGGACGCGAACGCGAACGACAATGCGCAGTGGCTCGCGAACCCGTACCGCCAGGGCGTCGACGACCTGGGCGACGTGTACGGCGTGCAATGGCGCCAGTGGCCCGGCTACAAGGTGCTCGACGCAGGCGCCGACGCGCAAATCGCCGACGCGACGCGCCGCGGTTTCCGGATCGTCACGCGCTTCGAGGAAGACGGTGCGCCGAAGGTGCTGCTGTACAAGGCGATCGACCAGTTGCGCCAGTGTCTCGACACGATCATGGAGAACCCGGCCGATCGCCGCATTCTGTTTCACGCGTGGAATCCGGCCGTACTCGACCAGATTGCGCTGCCCGCATGCCATCTGCTGTACCAGTTCCTGCCGAACGTCACGAAGCGCGAGATTTCGCTGTGTCTGTACATCCGCAGCAACGACGTCGGGCTCGGCACGCCGTTCAACCTGACGGAAGGGGCTGCGCTGCTGTCGCTCGTCGGTCGGCTGACGGGTTATACGCCGCGCTGGTTCACGTACTTCATCGGTGACGCGCACATCTACGAGAACCAGCTCGACATGCTGCAGCAGCAGCTCACGCGCGAACCGTACGACAGCCCGCAGCTCGAGATTGCCGAGCGCGTGCCGGACTACGCGAAGACGGGTGTTTATGCGCCCGAATGGCTCGAGCAGATCGAGCCGTCCGACTTCTCGCTCGTCGGCTATCGGCATCATGAGCCGTTGACCGCGCCGATGGCGGTCTGAGCCCTGGCGTTCGACGGCGGCGCGGGTTACGCAATCCGCGCTAGACGGAATGAAGAAGGCCCGACTGGCATTCGCCGGTCGGGCCTTTCCGTTTCATCGGGCGCGGTTACTGGCGGTGCCGCTCGTCGTGGCCGCCGGGCGGCGGATTGCTCGGGCGCGGCGCCTCGACGTGCGGCGCCGGTTGCGGCCGTGGTTCCATGTGCGGCGCGGGCATCGACGGCCGCGGCTCCACTCGCGGAGCCTGCGGCTGCGGTCGCGGCATTTCGTGCACGGCCGGCGCGGGCGGGCGGTACTCGTTCACGCGCGGCGGCGCGACTTCGTGCCGCGGTGCCGGTTGCGCGAATTCGGGGCTCGGTTGCGGTGTCGGGGCGGCCCGCTCGGGCCTCGGTTGCGCATGCTGGGCCGGTGCCGCGAAGTCAGGATGCGGACGCGGCTGCGCAATCTGCGCGGTCGTATCGAGCCGTGGTTGCGGCAACGCGCGCGGCGTTTCCTGCCGCCCGCCGAGTTGCGTACTGGGCGCGGCTTCGGGATGCGGGGCCGGTGCCGCGCCGCGCACGGGCGGCAGTGCATTCTGTCCCGCTGCGTGCAGAGCCGTCGGCGGCGTCGGGCGCTGACGCTCCATCGGCGTATGCGGCTGCATCCACGCGGGCGCGGGCGCCGCGGCAGCATGCGTGTTGTCGTGCCCGGTCGGCGTGTTGGCGGCCGTCGGCGGGTGCGGGACGCCATTTTCAGGGCCCAATGCCTGATGCGCAGCCGGATTGCCCGGTGCCTGCGGCGTGGCACCGTTCGTGAAGCGCGGCGCATTGAGGCCTTCGCCGTTGGTCGGCCGCGCGCCATTCGGCACGACAGGCATCGGCGCACCCGGCCGTGCGGCCAGTGCCTGTGCCGGGGCTGGCTGCCCGTCGCGCGGCGCGTGCGCCGGTTGCACGACAGGACCGTGCGGGTTCACGAGCTGAACGTTGCGCATCGCCCATGCACCGGCTTTCGGGTTGCCCGGAACGCTGACCGGGCGAGCCGTATAGTCGGCCGGCACGCTCGTCTTCGCGACGGGCGCGCCCGCGCCCGGCACGCGCGCGCCTTGCCGGGCGAGACGCGCGGCCGCCTGGTCGCGATACGCGGCCGGTACCGCCGGATTGCGTGTCGCGACGAACGTGTGCTGTCCGATCGCTGCCGGCGGGCGGTAGCTGGCCGTGCGCAGTCCGCCGGTAAAGCTCTGGCGTACCGGCGCGATGCCGGGGGTGCCCGGCATCACGTGCGCGTTGCGCCATTGCTGCGGATCGACGCGCTGCGAGAAGTGCGCGACTGGCTGACCGTGCACGAACGCGGAGGCCGGCACGGCCGTGATCGCGTGCGGCGCGCGGAAGTTCACGTACGTCTTGTTGATGTTCGTGATGTTGGTGATGTTCGTCACGTTCACGGTCTTGTTGACCGTCACGTTGTTGACCACGATGTTCCGGTTCACGCGATCGTAGTAGTGCGGGCTCCAGCCACCCCAGCCGGGATGCCAAGGTTCGCCCGGGCCGAGTGCGAACCACGCGCAGCCGGCCGCGGCGACGCCGCCGACCGTCAGTGCGACGCTCCAGTCGGGGCCGCCGCCTCCACCCACGAACGCGACGAGCGCAGGCGCATAGACGGGCGGCTGGCTGACGACCATCGGGCCGGGCACCCATGCCCAGCTGTCGTCGACGTAGGCCCAGCGGCCGTAGTGATAGGGCGCGAAGCCCCACGGCGCATCGTCGACCCAGGTCCAGCCCCACGGCGCCTGCCAGATCCAGTGACCGTCGTGATACGGCGCCCAGTCGGCCGGCGTGTCGTTCGGCACCCAGACCTCGCCGTAATTCGGGGTTTCGCGCCACGTACCGTTCGCGTCGAGGTCCTGATAGCCGGGAACGTCGCGCGACACGTAGCGGGCCGATACCGAGCGCTGCTCGGCCGCATCGCGGCTGGCGGCCCACTGGTCGAGCGCATCGGGGGCTGGTGCGGCCGATTGCTGCGCGACCTGCAGGTCGGTGCCGGTGAACACGACCTGCTGCCCGGGCGACAGCGGATACTGCCCGTTGCTGCCGTAGACGGTCGCGCTGCCGCTGCGGACGGTGACCGTCGTGGTCGCGCCGTTCGGCGCGACGTCGACGCGATAGTCGCCGGGGCCCGTGATGCCGAGCGCGAGATTGGGCGTATCGATTTCGTAGGTTCCGCCGGGCGGCAGATCGCGCACGTGCGTCGACACGGTGCCGAGCCCGACCTTCAGCTGCGTCGTGTTGTCGTCGAGGTTCAGGACCGACAGGCTCGTCGATTCGCCGAGACGCACCGCGGTCGAGCCGATGTGCAGTTCCGAGCGCGCACCGGCATCGTTCCACAGCTGGTCGCCGGTCGTCAGCGGCCGGTTCACGGCAGCGTACGACCAGGTATCGGTGCCGGCGGGCTCCGTCGTCACGGCACCCGACATGTAGTTGAGCCGGGCGACGCGGCCCGGCGGATCGCCGCCCGGCTGTCGGGCGGCGGCCGTATACGTCGCGGCCTGTGCCGCTTGCGCGAATGCGGACGGCAGGGTCGCCAGCGTGGCGACGGCGAGCAGCGTGCAGCGGGCGGTTCGCTTGAGCGTGAACAGGGAGGCCATGATGAGCGTCTTCGTCGTTATTGCGGCGCGTCGATTCGTGCCGTTGAGTTCACAATATCCGCTCGGCCTGTTTCAGTGCTCAGTGTTTTGTAAGTCGGATGGCCCGCGATGTAACAAAACCTGTCCATCGCGCGCCGTTGTCGTCCGGTCGCAATGCGCGCGTCAAGTGGACGTAAGCCAGTCGTCGAAAATCTGCTGTCCCGGCACGGTGACGCGCAGCACGCGCGGCCGCGCGGTACGCTCGATCCAGCCGTGCGTGCAGAAGCTGTCGAGCAGTGCCGCGCCCAGCGCGCCGCCGAGATGCGGGCGGCGCTCGCTCCAGTCGAGACAGCGGCATGCGAAACGGCGGCGGCGCGTGCGCTGCTGTGCGACGTCGATGCCCCAGCGCCCGAGCGCCTGCGTGCCGAGTTCGGTGGCTTCGATCGCATCGCCGTCCGCCTGCAGCCAGCCGCGTGCGGTGAGCCCGTCGAAGATGCGGACCGCGAGCTCGCCGGCCATGTGGTCATAGCAGGTGCGCGCGTAGCGCAGTTCGGCCGGCACTGTGCGCGACGGCGGCGGCACCGGACGGTTCGGCGCGGCCGCGCGGGCCACGTTCGCGAGTGCCTCGAGCGACGCCGCGATGTCCGCCGACGCGAGCCGGTAGTAGCGGTGCCGGCCACGCACGTCGAGCGCGAGCAGGCCACCTTCGGTCAGGCGCGCAAGGTGCGCGCTCGCCGCGGAAGGCGACAGCCCCGCGATCATCGTCAGCTCGCCGGCCGGCCGCGCGCTGCCGTCCATCAGCACCCACAGCATCGCGGCGCGCCCAGGATCGGCGATCAGTGCGCCGATCCGGCTCAGGCCTGGAAAGTGGTGGTCGTCTTGATCGGTCATCGTCGTGTCTCGTCAGGCGGAATGCCTGCAGTGTAGGCGCTGCGCGCATTCGATGTTTCGCGTTCGGATGAAATGTCGGATGCGGCGGGGCGGTGTGCGACGCGCGGTCGCCGGCCGTGCGCGTAGAATGACCCGACGCGGCGGCAGTGGGCCGCCGGATGCGACACGATGCAACGATGAAGACGATTTTCTGCCTGTTGGCGGCCGCGTTCCTCTGCGCGGCCTGTGCGCAGGGCGGTGCGGGTGCCGCCGGCGCGCGGGGCGGCAGCCTCGAGATGTACGGGACGATCGACCAGGGCATCACGGTGCGCCGCTGACGGGCGCCGACTTCCGATGCCGGCTCAGGGTGCGGGCGGGCGTGCCGTCGCTGCCGCGCGGCGGGCTCCGCGACGTGTTGCCGCAGTGCAACGTATAATGCGCCGATTGCAGTGCCCCCGCCGCCTGGAGCTACCACGATGTCCCAACCGTCCCCCGTACCGGCCGCCCTCGACCGCACCGAAACCGTATTCCGCTTCCTCGCCGAGCCGTCGTCCGTGAACTTCGGCGGCAAGGTGCATGGCGGCGCGCTGATGAAGTGGATCGACGAGGTCGCGTATGCGTGTGCGGCGGTCTGGTCGAGCCGCTATTGCGTGACGGTCAGCGTCGGCAACATCCGCTTCCAGCGGCCGATTCTCGTCGGCAACCTGGTCGAACTGAAGGCGCGCGTCGTCGCGACGGGGCGCACCAGCATGCACATCCATGTGTCCGTGCACGCCGGCGATCCGAAGGGCGGCGTACTGCGCCAGACGACCGATTGCCTCGTCGTGTTCGTCGCGGTCGATGAGAACGGCAACCCGGTGCCGGTGCCGCCGTTCGTGCCCGAGACCGACGAACAGAAGGTGCTCGCAAAATATGCGGCCGACGTGCGCGCCGCGCTCGACAAGATCGTCGAGATGAAGCCCGAGGAAGTGGCGAAGGGCACCGTCTGACGACAACGGGCGCCGCGCATGCATGCCGCGCCCGTCATCGCGTCACCTCACCGCGATTAGCGCGATCCGATCATCTCTTCCGGGCGCACCCACGCGTCGAATTCCGCCTCGGTCAGGTAGCCGAGCGCGAGCGCGGCGGCTTTCAGCGTCGTGCCTTCCTTGTGCGCCTTCTTCGCGATCTGCGCGGCCTTGTCGTAGCCGATGTGCGGATTGAGCGCCGTCACGAGCATCAGCGATTCGTTGAGCAGCAGGTCGATGCGCGCGCGGTTCGGCTCGATGCCCACCGCGCAGTGGTCGTTGAAGCTCTGCGCGCCGTCGGCGAGCAGCCGGACCGACTGCAGCACGTTGTGCGCGATCATCGGCCGGAACACGTTGAGCTCGAAATTGCCGCTGGCGCCGCCCACGTTGACCGCGACGTCGTTGCCGAACACCTGGCAGCACAGCATCGTCACCGCTTCCGACTGCGTCGGGTTCACCTTGCCCGGCATGATCGAGCTGCCCGGTTCGTTTTCCGGAATCGACAGTTCGCCGAGCCCGCAGCGCGGCCCGCTCGCAAGCCAGCGGACGTCGTTGGCGATCTTCATCAGGCCGGCCGCGACCGTCTTCAGCGCGCCGTGCGCGAACACCAGCGCGTCGGCGGCCGCCATCACTTCGAACTTGCTCGGGGCGGTCACGAACGGCAGCTTCGTCAGCCGGCCGATCTCGTCGGCCACGCGCACCGCGAACTCCGGATGCGCGTTCAGCCCGGTGCCGACGGCGGTGCCGCCGAGCGCGAGTTCGTACAGGTGCGGCAGCGCGGATTCGACGTGCCGGATGCCCTGGTCGAGCTGCGCGACGTAGCCGGAAAACTCCTGCCCGAGCGTGAGCGGCGTCGCGTCCTGCAGGTGCGTGCGACCGATCTTCACGATGTCGGCGAAAGCCTTCGACTTCGCGTCGAGCGTCGCGCGCAGCGTGCGCAGCGCGGGCAGCAGGTGGTTGACAATCGCGTAGGCGGCCGCGACATGCATCGCGGTCGGGAACACGTCGTTCGACGACTGGCCGCGGTTCACGTCGTCGTTCGGGTGGACCTTGCGTGCTTCGCCGCGCTCGCCGCCGAGCAGCTCGCTCGCCCGGTTCGCGATCACCTCGTTGAGGTTCATGTTGGTCTGCGTGCCGGAGCCCGTCTGCCAGACCGCGAGCGGGAATTCGCGCGGATGCTTGCCCGCGATGATCTCGTCGGCCGCGTCGATGATCGCGCGCGCCTTTTCGTCGGCCAGCACGCCGAGCGACTGGTTCACGGCGGCCGCGGCACGCTTGACGATTGCGAGCGCGTGGATCAGCTCGGGCGACTGCTTCTCCGTCGAGATCCGGAAATTCTGCAGCGAGCGTTCCGTCTGCGCGCCCCAGAGCCGGTTGGCCGGCACGGCGATCTCGCCGAACGTGTCGCGTTCCATCCGAACTGCTTCGTTCATGATGCACTCCTCTTGGGAAGGTGAAAGGCCGCGGGTCGCGCGGCGTCTGGCGTATCGTGAGGCAATCGCGCCGCTGGCGCGGCGTCCTGGGTCTTCAATCGACAAGCATAGCGCCGGCTGCGATTTTGCGTCGTGCCGAGCTCAACGCGTCGGCGCGACCAGCGACGAGGTCTTCCGGTGAAAGCGCCAGGCCATCAGTACGGCGACGCTCGCGAGGCCGGCCGCGAGCCCCCACCACAGGCCGCGAGCGCCGAGGCCGGCATGGAATGCCAGCCAGTAACCGGTCGGAAAACCGATTCCCCAGTAGCCGAAGGTCGCCGCGAGCATCGGGATGCGCGTGTCCCGCAGTCCGCGCAGTGCGCCCGACCCGACGGTCTGCATGCCGTCGACGATCTGGAACACCGCCGCGATGCCGAGGAGCGATGCGGCCAGCGACACGGTCGCCGCGTTGGCCGGGTCGTCGAGTTGCAGATACAGGCCGACGATCGCATGCGGCGCGACGATCAGCACGAGCCCCGACAGCGACATGAACGCGACGCCGAGGCCGAGCGCGACGAAGCCCGCATGTCGCGCGGCGACCGGCTGGCCGGCGCCGACCCAGTAGCCGACCCGCACGTTGGCGGCCTGGCCGATCGCGAGCGGCACCATGAACGCCACGGACGCGACGTTCAGCGCGATCTGATGCGCGGCAAGCGACGTCGCGCCGAGCACGCCGATGGTGAGACCCGTGGCGAGAAAGAGCGTCGATTCGACCCCGTACGTGATCGCCACCGGCCAGCCGATGCCGATCAGCTCGCCCATCAAGGGCAGTTTCGGACGGGAGGCGGTCACGAAATGGCGGAACCGCTGGCGGCCGTGCAGCAGCCAGATCAGCGCGAGCGCGGTCAGCCAGATGGTGATGGTGGTCGCGACCGCCGAGCCGAGGAAGCCGAGCCGCGGCAAGCCGAATGCGCCGTGGATCAGCCCGTAGTTCAGCACGCCGTTGACGCCGACGCCGCCGATCGAAACCCACAGCAGGCGTCGTGCGGCGCCGATCGCCGGCAGGAATGCGCGCATCAGTCCGACGCCGATCAGGCTGCCGAGCGCCGCGAACCGCAGGATGCCGGTGTACTCGCCGACGTGATGCGCGAGCGTCGGCGGCTCGTGGAACATCAGCAGGATCGGTTCGGACAGCGACAGCGCGACGATCGCCGGAATCGCGAGCAGCACGGACAGCATGAAGCCGGTCCAGTAGATGTGCGGCACGCGGTGTTCCGCCTGCGCGCCGCGCGCATGCGCGACGCTCACGCTGACCGACGAGAGCACGCCCTGCAGCACGGTCACGATGACGAAGAAGAAGTTCGCGCCGAGGCCGCCCGCCGCGAGCGAATCGGGGCCGAGTGAGCCGAGCAGTACGGTGTCGGTGACGCTCATCGCCATCTGCGAGAGCTGCGCGATCGCGAGCGGCGCGGCGAGGCGCGCGGTATCGGCGGCATGACTGGACAGCGACGGCGATGCGACGGGCGTCTGCGTAAGACCGGAATGCGACATGGAATGAGCGCTCGCGCGGGTGCGGGCCCGCGCTGTCTGTATTTATTTTGAGAGACGCCTAGATTACGGCTTTATTCGAACGGTGTCGAACGCGCGTGCCGATGGCCATGTCGCGGTCAGGGGGAACCGCTACGCGTCGTGAACCGCGATCCGCGTATCGCCGAACAGCACGACCTGCCCCGCGCGGATCTTGCAGGTCTTGCGCAGTTCGACCACGCCGTCGACTTTCACCGCGCCGGACGCGACGAACATCTTCGCCGTGCCGCCGCTGTCCGCGAGGCCGGTGATCTTGAGAAGGTTGTGCAGCTCGACGTATTCGCCGGTCAGCGTGAAATCCAGATTGGGCATGACGAAGGATGCGCGCGATGCGCAGGAGGAATCGCCCCGCATCATACGGCACCGAGGGCCGGCGCGCGAGTGCGGACGGTCGCGCAGGCCCGCGCGCGGCAGTTGTTAAGGACTGTGAGCGATTCGTCAGCAAATGAAACGGTGGGTAACAGTCTGAGAGATTGGAGAACCGGACGTGCGGCCTGCGGGTCTTTCGTCGTACCTGCTGCGTGTTGCGGCAGGGGACGCGACGGACCGAATCGAGGCGGTCCGCGCCCACAACTTCTTGAGGAGGATTGTCATGTCCAAGATTCGTACGATGCTGATCGGTGCCGCGCTGACGGCGTTCGCTACTTCGGCCGCATTCGCGCAGACGGGTGTCGCGGCACAGGGCACCGCAGGTGCCGGCATGCAGATGCAGGCGCCGGCAGCAGGGGCAGGCGCTGGCGCGAACGCGTCGGGCAATGCGGTCGGCGGCGCGACCGACGCGGTCGGTGCGGCTGCCGACGGCGCGAAGGATACGGCGGCGTCGTCGGTCCACTCGGCCAAGAAGCACGCGAAGCATGCGGCGAAGTCGGCCAAGCATCATGCCGGCTCGGCGAAGTCGAAGGTGGGCGACGAGGCGGTCGAAGGCAGCGCGTCAGCCGGCGTGCAGGGCGGTGCATCGGCCTCGGGCGCCGCGCAGTAAGCGGCCCCCGACGTCGCACGACGTTCGCCCCGGACGGCGCGTCGTGACGGCGATCGATCGACGGCCCGGTTCGCTTCGCGCGAACCGGGCCGTTCTTCATGCGTGGACGCGGGCCGTCATGACCGGTGCTGTTCCGGCCCCGGTCCGTGCGCCGGCCGTGCGGCGGACGGCGTGAAGACGCTGCGCAGCCACGCGGCAAGCCGCGCGAATACGTCGTATGGCTCGTCGACGAAGATTTCGGGCTTCAGCAGCCGCAGGTATTCCATGATCTGCTGCGCTTCCTGTTTCTGGAACGAGCCGTGCGCGAGCCCGAGCCGCAGCAGGCCGCGCAGTTCGCCGAGCTTGTCGCGCGCGGCGCTGCCGACGCTCATCTCGCACGCGAGCTTCGCCTCGTAGACGCGCTGGCGCAGCGATTCCGCAAGCCGCCATGCGGGCGTCTGCATCGTTTCCTCGAGCGCCTGGATGTCGTGCACCGCGCTCTTGATCTGCGCGGCGAGCGGATCGACGAGCGACGCGTCGCTCTGCGCTTCGGCGACGATCGCCTTGGCCCAGTCGCGGCACGCCTTCGCGAGCTCGTCGGGGGTCCATTCGGAGCGCGACGCGAAGCCGAAGCCGAATTCTCCGGCCTGCCGCATCAGGATCGCGACGACGTCCGGAAATTCCTTGTCGAGCGTGCGTTTCGCCCACGCGTACTGGCCGCCCTCGAGCATCCGCTGCACGGCATGCTCGGTCAGCGGCACCATGTTGTCGAGCAGCTTGGCGCGCAGGAAATCCTCGAACGACGGCGTCGCGAACTGCGGGTCGAGTTTCAGCGACACGCGCACGAATGCGTCGTAGTCCTTGCGCAGGGACGCAAGCGTGTCGTCTTTGAGGGAAAGGGTGATCTGGCCCATGAATCGTCTCGATGGCGGCCTGCGCGGGCCGGCGGCCGACACCGCGCACCGGTGCGGGCGCAGCGTCGACGGACCGGTTCGCGCCGAGGCCGATGGCGGGTCTTCATACCCGATATCGGCGCGCCGGGCGAAAACTTGAGCGCGGCCGGCGACGTTCGCTCAGGCCGGCAGCCAGTGCGGCATCACGATCCCTTGCCAGAAGAAGAACACCGCGAGCCCGACCGCGATCGTCACGAGCGGTCGGCGTGTCGTCGCCGACACGGCCACGGCGGCGAGCGCGCCGACGAGCTGCGGATTGCGCCAGGTCAGTTCGGCCGTGCCGCCGTGCGGCGAGACGGTCATCGGCACGATGATCGCGGTCAGTACGGTGACGGGCACGAAGCCGAGCGCGGTCCGCACGAGCGGCGGGAAGGTCAGCCGCTCGCCGAACAGGAACAGCGTCGTCCGGATCGCATAGGTGATCACGGCCATCCCGAGGATCAGCAGCGCGTAGCTCACGATGCAGTCTCCGTGCGTGAAGCGGTGTGCGAACGCTCGTGCCGCAGCGTCAGCGCGACGCCGACCACGACGCCGGCGGCGACCGCGCCCAGCAGCCCGAGCTTGTACGGCCAGCCCTGCCAGAAGTACGCGAGCGTGCCGGCCGTCGCGGCGGCCGCGAAATAGCGCAGCGTGCCGAGTTGCGGAACGACGATCGCGATGAATGTCGCCGCCATCGCGAAATCGAGGCCGAGCGACTGGAGACCCGGGAAGGCCGCGCCGAAGCCGATGCCCGCGAGCGTCCAGACCTGCCAGTTCAGGTACATCGCGAGGCCCGAGCCGAAGAAGTAGTGGGGGCCGATTGCACCGGGCGGGAAGTGCCGGTAGTGCGCGTAGGCGACCGCGAACACTTCGTCGGTCATCAGCGCACCGAGCGTCGCGCGCCAGCGCAGCGGCAGGTGCGCGACGTACGGCGCGAGCGTCGCGCTGTACAGCAGGTGACGCAGGTTCACGATCAGCGTCGTCGCGAGCACGACGACGAAGCTTGCGCTGCCGGCGATCAGGCCGAGCGCGATGAATTGCGCGGAGCCCGCGAACACCGCGAGCGACATCAGCGCGCCGTGCCATGCGGCGAGCGGGCCACCGCCGACCAGCGTGCCGAAGATCACGCCGAACGGCGCCGCGCCGACCATCATCGGGATCGTGTCGCGTGCGCCGTCGAGCCATTCGTTGAGCGGGCGGCGGGGCGGGGGCGAGTGTGTGGGTGCTGGATTCAAGGGGTGCGTCTCCATGCAATGCAGGATAGCGGAGCGCTGCCCGTGGCGGCTTGTACGTTCTTGCGCCCGCGGTGCCGGCGGCGCAACCTGCGTGCCGGTTGCCGCGTCATGTCGAATGCAGGGCGGGGAGTGCGCGTCAGCGCGCTTGCCAGCGTCCGGGCGGCACGCCGAACATTCGTTTGAAATGTCGTGAGAAGTGACTCTGGTCGACGAAGCCGCTGGCCGCGGCGACGTCGGCGATCGACACGCCCGCGCGCAACGGCGCCAGCGCGCGCTGCAGCCGCAGCTGGTTGCGCCATGCGTGCGGCGGCATCCCGATCGTCCGGGTGAACAGGCGCGCTGCGTGGAACGGCGACAGGCCGGCAGCCTGCGCGACGTCGTCGAGCGTGACAGTGCTCGAGAGATCGGCGGCGAGCCTCTCGCGCATCGCGTCGACGCGCGGCTCGTCGGCCGCGAGCACTGCCGGCTGCAGCCGCGCGTCGGCATGGCGCGCGATCAGTGTCGACAACGCATCGAGCATCGCCGTTTCGGCGGCGAGCGGATCGTAGACGCGTGCGGCCGTCGCGGCCGGAGCGTCGGCGGCCGGCTGCTCGTGCGGATAGAACGCCGGCATGCATTCGCTGCCGGCCTCCATCATCCGATGGGCCAGCGCGAGCCGTGCCGCGAGATCGGCGTCGCGGATCACGTCGGTCGGGAACCATGGCGCGTCCTGCGGGCGCCCCGCGATCGCGCTCGCGAGCGCGCGAATGTAGTCGACCGGCACGTAGCTCACGCGATAGCACCAGCCTTCGTCGGTCGCGCGCGAGCCCGTGTGCACTTCGCCGGGATTGATCACGGGCACGGTGCCCGTTTCGGCGACATGGCCGCTGCCGCGACAGGTGTAGCGCTCCGCTCCCTCGAGGATCACCGGGATCGTGTACGCGTCGTGCCAGTGCGGCGCGAACGTATGGTCGCGATAGGTGGCCGTGAGCAGATCCGCGCCCGGCAGCAGCGGCGTGCGCCAGTAACGTGCGGAGTCCGGAAGAAGGCGGGTGGCGGACATGGTCGGGCGCGAGGGCGGTCGAATCGACAGTGTATCGCTCGAGCGCCCGGCCGGCGCGGGCTTACTTGACCGGAATCGTCGTGCCGGCCGGCATCGGCACCGCGGTCACGGCGTTCTTCGGGCTGCCGCTGACGATGCGGTCGCTGTAGGTCAGGTAGACGAGCGTGTTGCGCTTCTTGTCGACCACGCGCACGACGTGCAGCGTCTTGAAGATGAACGACATCCGCTCGCTGAACACGTCGGTCTGCTGCTTGAGCGGCTCCTTGAAGCTGAGCGGGCCGACCTGCCGGCACGCGATCGACGCTTCGCTCGGATCCTCGGCGACGCCGAGCGTGCCCTTGATCCCGCCGGTGCGCGCTCGCGACACGTAGCAGGTGACGCCCGTCACGAGCGGATCGTCGTACGCTTCGACGACCACGCGGTCAGAGCCCGTCACGCGGAAATGGGTGTTGACGCTGCCGACTTCCTCCGCGTGCGCGAGCGGCGCGGCGGCGAAGGCGGAGAGCAGAAGGGCGAACGGTGCGGCGGAAAGGAGACGATGCTTCATCGACGGAACCGGATGCGAATGCGGGACAGAGACTCTAGCATGCGCGGCGGTGACCGACGGGCGCCGGAAAAACAAAAGGCCCGTCGAATGACGGGCCTTTTGCTGTCTGGCTCCCCGACCTGGGCTCGAACCAGGGACCTACGGATTAACAGTCCGGCGCTCTACCGACTGAGCTATCGGGGAATAAATCGGTACATCTGCGTGCTTGTTTGGTGGCCAACAAAAAACCCGTCCACTTTCAACGGGCTCTTGTGTTTTTGGCTCCCCGACCTGGGCTCGAACCAGGGACCTACGGATTAACAGTCCGGCGCTCTACCGACTGAGCTATCGGGGAACAAACAACAACAGCAGAGAAACGAGATTTTATGGAGCGTTCGCTAACCTGTCAACACTTTTGAGCGGCGGTATGCAAAAAAATTTGCGGCGCCGCTGCGCGATCAGCGTTCGAGCAGGTGCAGCTTGTCCTGCACGTCCTTCCACTCGTCCGCGTCGGCCGGTGCCGGCTTCGTCTTCGTGATGGACGGCCAGGTCTTCGCCAGTTCGGCGTTCAGCTCGGTGAACTGCTGCTGGTCGCCCGGAACGTCTTCTTCGGCATAGATCGCATTGGTCGGGCACTCGGCGACGCACACGGCGCAGTCGATGCACTCGTCCGGATCGATGGCGAGAAAGTTGGGACCTTCACGGAAGCAATCCACCGGGCACACATCCACGCAATCCGTGTATTTGCACTTGATGCAGCCTTCGGTCACAACGTGAGTCATTAAAACGCTCCTGCTTCGCGGTATATATGGGGTGGCGTTTGCGCCAAAAGCGGCATTGTAACTGAAGCGCAAAACCCGCATGGCGTGGTCGGCTTTCCGGCTTATATCGTTTCGTGATTAGTTTATGGGGCCGACCGTGGGCGCGGTGCGTGCGGCCGGCCGCACGACGCGGTGGGCAAGGGGGAGGCGGTTTCACGATGGTCGGGCCCGCATTCGGGTAACATGGCCGGCAGACAGACCGGGCGGCGCGCGGTGCGCCGGGCCCTGTCCCGATATTGGCGGTGCCGCAATCATGATCATCACTTCGCTGCTCGACACGGATCTCTACAAGTTCACGATGATGCAGGTCGTCCTGCATCACTTTCCTGCCGCACACGTCGAGTACCGGTTCCGGTGCCGCACGCCCGGCGTCGATCTCGTCCCGTACATCGACGAGATCCGCGACGAGGTGCGCGGCCTGTGTGCGCTGCGCTTCACCGACGACGAACTCGACTACCTGCGGCGCATGCGCTTCATCAAGAGCGACTTCGTCGACTTCCTCGCGCTGTTCCATCTGAACGAGAAATACATCTCGATCACGCCTTCTCCGAAGGGCAACGGCGAGATCGACATCGTGATCGAGGGGCCGTGGCTGCACACGATTCTGTTCGAGATTCCGGCGCTCGCGATCGTCAACGAAGTCTATTTCCGCAACACGCAGCGCGAGCCCGATTATCGCGAGGGCCGCGAACGGCTGCGCGAGAAGATCAAGCTGCTCGGCGCGAAGCCCGAGTTCGCCGACTGCAAGATCGCCGACTATGGCACGCGCCGGCGCTTCTCGAAGGTGTGGCACGAGGAGGTCGCGCTGACGCTGCGCGACGGGCTCGGGCCGCAGTTCGCGGGCACCAGCAACGTGTTCTACGCGATGAAGCACGGCCTGACGCCGCTCGGCACGATGGCCCACGAATACCTGCAGGCCTGCCAGGCGCTCGGCCCGCGGCTGCGCGATTCACAGACCTATGGTTTCGAGATGTGGGCGAAGGAGTATCGCGGCGACCTCGGGATCGCGCTGTCGGACGTCTACGGGATGGACGCGTTCCTGAACGACTTCGACATGTACTTCTGCAAGCTGTTCGACGGCGCGCGCCACGATTCGGGCGATCCGTTCGAGTGGGGCGAGCGCATGCTGCGCCACTACGAGGCGAACCGCTGCGACCCGCGTACCAAGGTGCTCGTGTTCTCGGACGCGCTCGACATCCCGAAGGTCATGCAGCTGTACGAACGGTTCCGCAACCGCTGCAAGCTCGCGTTCGGCGTCGGCACCAACCTCACGAACGATCTCGGCTACGTGCCGCTGCAGATCGTGATCAAGATGGTCCGCTGCAACGGACAGCCGGTCGCGAAGCTGTCGGATTCGCCGGGCAAGAGCATGTGCGACGACAAGGCGTATCTCGCGTACCTGCGCCAGGTGTTCGGCATCGCGCAGCCGGTCGACGAGGACGCATCGCAGTAAGCGTCGGCCATGCGGCCAGGTGCGTCGCGGCGAGGGCGGCCGGTATAATCCGACGGTATCGCACGCCAACGTCACGAGGACCGTTCATGGACACTTCCGCTGCGCGTCGCCAGATCCTCGCACGCATTCGCGCGGCGCAACGACGCGCGCCCGAACCCGATGCAGCGGAGCGCGACGGCGTCGCCGACTACCTCGCCGGCCATCCCGAGGGGCCGCGCCCGCCGATGCCGGCCGACCTCGTCGCCGCATTCGGCGATGAAGCGGCGCGCCTCTCGACGACGGTCGACGAAGTCGCGACACTGGCCGACGCGCCGGCCGCCGCCGCCCGCTATCTTTCCGCTCACGGCCTGCCGATGCAGGCCGTCGCATGGCGCACGCTGGCCGAGCTCGACTGGGCCGGCGCCGGCCTGTCGGTCGAATGCCGCAAGCCGCGCGACGGCGATCTCGTCGGCCTCACCGGCTGCTTCTGCGCAACCGCCGAAACGGGTTCGCTGGTGTTGCTGTCCGGCCCCGACACCTATGCATCGGCCGCGCTGCTGCCGGAGACGCACATCGCGATCGTGCCGGCGTCGCGGATCGTCGCGGGCCATGAAGACGCATTCGCGCTGATTCGCGCGGAGCGCGGCGAATTGCCGCGCGCGGTCAATTTCGTATCGGGCCCGTCGCGCACGGGCGATATCGAGCAGACCATCGTGCTGGGCGCGCACGGCCCGTACCGCGTTCACGTGATCGTCGTACGCGGCGCATGACGCGCGCACCTGGTCCATCCTCACTCGACTCACTCGCACAAGGAAGTTCTGCATGAAACGACATGCCGCCTGGGCGGGCATGGCGTCGGGAGCCGCGCTTGGCGCCGTTCCCGCGCTTGCATCGGCCGCCACGCTCGACGGTGCCACGCTGTCCGCACTCTGGGGTATCCCGTTCGCCGGGATCCTGCTGTCCATCGCGGTGTTCCCGCTCGTCGCGCCGGTGTTCTGGCATCACCACTTCGGCAAGATCGCCGCGGCGTGGGCGATCGTGTTCCTGGTCCCGTTCGCCGTCGCGTTCGGTGCGAGCACGGCGTTCGGTACGCTCGTGCACGCGCTGCTCGAGGAGTACATCCCGTTCATCGTGCTGTTGACGGCGCTCTACACGGTCGCCGGCGGCATTTGCGTCAACGGCAACCTGCACGGCTCGCCGAAGCTGAACACCGCGATCCTCGCGCTCGGCACGCTGCTCGCGAGCGTGATGGGCACGACGGGCGCCGCGATGCTGCTGATCCGGCCGCTGCTGCGCGCGAACGATAACCGCAAGCACGTCGTGCACGTCGTGATCTTCTTTATCTTCCTCGTCGCGAACGCGGGCGGCTCGCTGTCGCCGCTCGGCGATCCGCCGCTGTTCCTGGGCTTCCTGAACGGCGTGGGCTTCTTCTGGACGACCACGCATCTCGCACTGCCGATGCTGTTCATCTGCGCGGTGCTGTTGACGCTTTTCTTCGTGCTCGATACGTACTTCTACCGGAAGGCCGGTGAGGAGCGGCCGGCCGCACTCGACCCGACGCCCGATGGCGGCGCGCTGTCGATCGACGGCAAGGTCAACTTCGTGCTGCTCGTGGCCGTGATCGGCCTCGTGCTGATGAGCGGCATCTGGAAGCCGGGCATCTCGTTCGACGTGTGGGGCACGCACGTCGAACTGCAGAATCTCGTGCGCGACGTCGCGCTGGTCGTCGTGGCGCTCGCGTCGCTCGCGCTGACGCCGCGCTCGGCGCGCGAAGGCAACGCGTTCAACTGGGCGCCGATCGAGGAGGTCGCGAAGCTGTTCGCGGGGATTTTCGTGACGATCGCGCCGGTGATCGTGATCCTGCGCGCGGGTGCGGACGGTGCGTTCGCACAGATCGTCCATCTCGTCACGGGGCCCGACGGCAAGCCGATCGACGCGATGTATTTCTGGGCGACCGGCCTGCTGTCGTCGTTCCTCGACAACGCGCCGACCTATCTCGTGTTCTTCAACCTCGCGGGCGGCGATGCGCAAGCGCTGATGACGACGGGCGCGACGACGCTCGCCGCGATTTCCGCGGGGGCGGTGTTCATGGGCGCGAACAGCTACATCGGCAATGCGCCGAACTTCATGGTGAAGGCGATCGCGGAATCGCGCGGCGTGAAGATGCCGAGCTTCTTCGCCTATCTCGGCTGGGCGCTCGTGATCCTGGTACCCGTATTCCTGCTGACGTCGTGGATCTTCTTCCCGGCGTAGGCTGACGATTTTCAACCAAGCGCGGACGGCTCCGGCGGTGCACGATGTGCCGCGTGCCGGCCGCGGCATGCGGAGATGGCGATGCAGAAGATCCTGGTCGCACGTCCGATCTTTCCGGACGTGATCGAACGGCTCGAGCAGTATTTCGAAGTCGACTGGAACAATGGCGATGCGCTCGCCCCCGACGCGCTCGCCGCGCGCCTCGCGGACAAGGACGGCGCGCTGACGGCGGGCGACCCGGTCGGCGCGGCCGCGCTCGCGGCGGCGCCGCGCCTGCGCGTCGTGTCGAACATGGCGGTCGGCTACAACAATTTCGACATGGCCGCGTTCAACGCTGCGAACGTGCTCGGCACCAATACGCCCGACGTGCTGAACGAATCCACCGCGGATTTCGGCTGGGCGCTGATGATGGCCGCCGCGCGGCGGATCGCCGAATCCGAGCACTGGTTGCGCGCCGGACACTGGCAGAAGTGGGCGTACGACGGTTTCCTCGGCAGCGACATATACGGCTCGACACTCGGCGTCATCGGGATGGGGCGCATCGGCCAGGCACTCGCACGGCGCGCGCGCGGCTTCGGGATGCAGGTGATCTATCACAACCGGTCGCGGGTTGCGCCCGAGATCGAGGCCGAGCTGAACGCCGAATACGTGTCGAAGGATGCGTTGCTGGCGCGCGCCGATCACGTCGTTCTCGTGCTGCCGTACACGAAGGAGAACCATCACACGATCGGCGCGGCCGAGCTCGCGAAGATGAAGCCCACCGCGACGCTGACCAACATCGCGCGCGGCGGCATCGTCGACGACGCAGCGCTGGCCGTCGCGCTGCGCGACGGGACGATCGCCGCGGCCGGCCTCGACGTCTATGAAGGCGAACCGAGCGTCCATCCGGCGCTGCTCGAGGTACCGAACGTCGTGCTGACGCCGCACATCGCGAGCGCGACCGAGAAGACGCGCCGCGCGATGGCGAACCTCGCGGCCGACAACCTGATCGCCGCGCTGGGCGAAGGGCCGCGCGCGGGGCAGCCGCCGAACCCGATCAACCCTGACGTAATCGGGAAGCCGCGCGCATGACGACGATGTTGTTGCTGGCGGCGGTCGTCGTGTTGGCCGTCGCGCTCGCGGTGGCGATCGTCGCGATCGTGCGCGGCGGCGGCCGCCACGACGATGCGGCCGTGCTGGGCGACCAGATCGAGGACGCCGCGCACGCGCAGGCGCTCGCGGTCGAGCGGCTCGAGCGCGAGCTGCGTGGTGAGATCGTCGAGAACGCACGAGGCTCGCGCACCGAGCTGGCCGGCAGTTTCTCGCAGCTTCAGCAGACGCTCGCGACGCAGCTCACGAGCATCGCGACCGTGCAGAACAATCAGATCGAGGGCTTCGCGCAACAGTTGGGCAAGCTCGTCGCGGGCAATGCGCAGCAGTTCGACGCGATGCGCGAGAGCGTGCAGCGCCAGGCGCAGCAGGCGCGCGAAGAGCAGACGGTCGCGCTGCGGCTGTTCGGTGACACGCTGAACCGGCAGCTCACACAACTGACCGAGGCCAACGATCGCCGGATCGGCGAAGTGCGTGCGACGCTCGAACAGCGGCTGAAGGAAATCGAGACGAACAATGCGGCGAAGCTCGAGGAGATGCGCCGCACCGTCGACGAGAAGCTGCATGCGACGCTCGAACAGCGGCTCGGCGAATCGTTCAAGCTCGTGTCGGACCGGCTCGAGCAGGTACACCGCGGGCTCGGCGAGATGCAGACCCTCGCGGCTGGCGTCGGCGACCTCAAGAAGGTGCTGACCAACGTGAAGACGCGCGGCACCTGGGGCGAGGTGCAGCTCGAGGCCTTGCTCGAGCAGATGCTCACGCCTGATCAGTACGCGAAGAACGTCGCGACGGTGCCGAAGAGCAGCGAACGCGTCGAGTTCGCGATCCGGTTGCCGGGGCGCGAAGCCGGCACGCGCGACGCGCCGCCGGTGTGGCTGCCGATCGACGCGAAATTCCCGCGCGAGGACTACGAGCGGCTGATCGACGCGCAGGAGCGTGCCGATTCGGTGGCGGTCGAGGACGCGGCCCGTGCGCTCGAGGCGCGCGTGCGGTTGGAAGCGCGCACGATCGCCGAGAAGTACGTCTCACCGCCGCATACGACCGATTTCGCGCTGCTGTTCCTGCCTACCGAGGGGCTCTATGCGGAGATCCTGCGCCGCCCTGGGCTGACCGACCTGCTGCAGCGCGACTATCGCGTGACGGTGGCCGGGCCGACGACGCTGACCGCGCTGCTGAACAGCCTGCAGATGGGCTTCCGCACGCTCGCGATCGAGCAGCGCTCGAGCGAAGTGTGGCAGGTGCTCGGCGCAGTGAAGACTGAATTCGGCAAGTTCGGCGATGTGCTCGCGCGCACGAAGGCGCAGCTTGAAACGGTCACGCGCTCGATCGAGGCCGCCGAGCAGCGCACCCGCGTGATGAACCGCAAGCTGAAGCAGGTCGAGGCGTTGCCGGGTGAGACGGCCGCCGGGATGCTCGGCACGGAAGGCGCCGATGGCGCCGATGGCGCCGAGGGTGCCGAGGGTGCCGATGCGGACGATGCATGACGCATCACGCGTACAGCCGAAGCCGGCTGGAACGAAAAACGGGCGCCGCGGCGCCCGTTTTCTTTTGCAGCACCGACCGGCGTGGCCGGCCCGCGTTCAACGTTCGGCGAGCGTGTTCAGCGCATCCCCGGTGACGCGCACGATGCGCCAGTCCGGCAGCACGGTCGCGCCCATCTTCTGGTAGAAGTCGATCGCCGGCTGGTTCCAGTCGAGCACCGACCATTCGAAGCGAGCACAGCGGCGCTCGACTGCGAGTGCTGCGAGGTGCTGCAGCATCGCGGTGCCGAGGCCCGTGCCGCGCTGCGCCGGCTGTACGTACAGATCCTCGAGATACAGGCCGCGACGGCCGAGGAACGTCGAATAGTTGTGAAAGAACAGCGCATACGCGACGATCGCGCCATCGCGCTCGGCCACCAGCGCTTCGGCGGCGGGGCGCTCGCCGAACAGCGCGTCGGCCAGATCGGCGTCACTCGCGACGAACAGGTGCGTGAGCTTCTCGAACTCGGCCAGCTCGCGCATCAGCGCGAGGATCGCGCCGACGTCGCGCGCCTCGGCCGTGCGGATCAGCGGCGTGCCGCTCACGCTTCCTCCGGCGGATCGGACAGCACGATCTCGATGCCGCCGAAGCGCGACGCGACCCAGTTGTACGCGTGGCAGGCGATCCACAGCAGCACGAAACCGAGGATCGCGTTCAGCAGCAGCGCGCTCAGGATCGTGCTCAGTTCGACCATCCCGTAGCGGATGTACGCGACCAGGATGCCGAGCAGCACGATCGGCACGCTGAACGTCAGGTAGACGAGGATCAGCGCCTTCGCGGTCTGCCCCGCGGCGATCGACGAGATTTGTTTCTTCATGTGTGGATGGCCCCGTAGAGATATACCGATTGGAATTCAGATCAAGCCGTCGAGCGGCAGGATGTCGACCGGGGCGCCCGCGTCGACTGCTGCGCAATCGTGGCCCAGGACGATGAAACAGTTGGCGGCCGCGAGGCCGCTCAGCGATGCGGAACTTTGCGAACCGGCCGGCGCGACGAGCCACTGGCCGTCGGCGTCGCGCGTCGCGATGGCGCGCAGGTATTCGGTACGGCCCGGGCGTTTTTTGAGCGCCTGCGTGCTGCGTGCCGGATACAGCGCGGGCGGTGGCACATGCGCGCCGGCCAGCGTCAGCAGCGCGGGGCGCACGATCGCATAGAACGTCACGGCGGAGGCGACCGGATTGCCGGGCAGCCCGAAGAACAGCACGTGGCCGGCGCCGTCGCCCGCGGGTGCGAGCGTGCCGCACGCGAGCGGCCGGCCGGGCCGCAGCGCGAGACTAGCGAAGGTCACGTCGCCTAGCCGCGCCATCACGTCGCGCGTGAAATCGGCTTCGCCGACCGACACGCCGCCCGACGTGATCACCGCGTCGGCCTGTGCGGCGGCGGCATCGCGCAGCGCGCGTTCGAGGGCCGCCGGATCGTCGCGGACGATCCCGAGATCGAGCGCGTCGATGTGCAGCCTTTCGAGCATCGCGATCAGCATCCCGCGATTGCTGTCGTACAGCGTGCCGCGGCCGAGCGGCTCGCCCGGTTCGCGCAGTTCGTCGCCGGTCGAGAACACGGCGACACGCACGCGGCGGCGCACCGTGACGTCGCGCAATCCGAACGATGCGAGCAGGCCGAGATCGGACGGGCGCAGGATGCGGCCAGCGGCAAGCGCGCACGCGCCGCGCGCGAGGTCCTCGCCGGCCCGGCGGCAGTTTGCTCCGCGCGTGACGTCGTGCGCGGCGAAGCGGATGACGTCGCCGTCGACGCGCACGCGTTCCTGCGGAACGACCGTGTCGCATCCAGCCGGCATCGGCGCGCCGGTCATGATGCGGATGCATGCACCGGGCGCCACGGCGCCATCGAACGGATGGCCGGCGAGCGCCGTGCCGGCGACCGTCAATGCGATGTCGGCGGTCGATGCGGGCGTGTGTGCGCTGCTGTCGAATGCATAGCCGTCCATCGCCGAGTTGTCGTACGCGGGAATGTCGAACGGCGCATTGACGTCGGCCGCGAGCACGCGGTCGAGGGCGTCATGCAGCGGCACCGTGTCGCACGCGTCGACCGGCACCGCGAACCGGCACGCGAGCGCCTGCGCATCGGCGAGCGACAACGGGGCAGCGGAATCGGGTGCGGTTCGGGAGGCGGGCGAGGATTGCGTGATCATCAGTGTGACTGCGCCGCAAGGCGTATCGGGTTCGTGGCCGGTGGCGCGCGGAGGGCGCCGGAGCGCGAAGGCGCATGCGGCGGGCGGGAGCGGATGCCGGTGCCGTCAGCGGCGGGCAAGCGCGGCAAGTTCCTGCCAGGAGTTGGCATTGTAAAACGCACGCTCGTCGCAAAACTCGACTTCGACCGTCTTGTGGCGTGCGTACCACGCACGCACCTTGCGCTCGCCGGCCGCGAGTCCGGCCGCGAGATCGTCGGCGAGCGACGTTCGCAGCAGCGCGAAGGTCGGCTGCGGCGAACGTGCCTGTTGCGCGTCGACGGTCACCGCCATCGCGATGTCGGCCTGCTGCGCATCGAGCGCCGCGTGCAGTCGTGCGACGAGGTCGGTCGGCAGATACGGTGTGTCGCACGGCGAGCACGCGACGAGCGGTGCGCGCGCCGCCCGCATGCCGGCGAGCAGGCCCGCGAGCGGGCCGGGGAAATCGGGTGTTTCGTCCGGCACGATGCGCGCGTCGAACGGCGCACCGAGCTCGGCGTAGCGATCGGCGTTGCGATTTGCGCTGATCAGCGTCTCGTCGACCTGCGGCGAGAGCCGGCGCAGCACGTGCAGCGCAAGCGGCGTGCCGTCGAGCAGTTGCAGGCCCTTGTCGGCGCCGTCCATGCGGGTCGCGCGTCCGCCCGCGAGCAGCAGGCCGGTGACGGTAGGCGAGGCGGAAGCGGACATCGCGGGAAATCGGGGCGGCGGGCGCGCGTCAGCCGCCGATGTACGACATTTCGACGCGCTTGCCGGCACCGTTGGGTGCCGCGTCGGCGGCCGCGCTGCCGCGCAGCTGCGAATAGCGGTCGGTGCGGGCCTGCCAGATCCGGGCGATCGCGGTTGCGATCTCGGCGTCGCTGGCGCCACCGCGCACCAGGGCGCGCAGGTCGTGGCCGGTCGATGCGAACAGGCACAGGTACAGCTTGCCTTCGGTCGACAACCGCGCGCGCGTGCAGTCGCCGCAGAATGCCTGTGTGACGCTCGAGATCACGCCGATTTCGCCGCTGCCGTCCGCATAGCCCCAGCGCTGCGCGGTTTCCGCCGCCGTGTGCGGCTCGAGCGGCACGAGCGGGAACTGTTCGGCGATCCGTGCGACGACGTCCGCGGACGGCAGCACTTCGGTCATGTTCCAGCCGTTCGACGTGCCGACGTCCATGTATTCGATGAAACGCAGGATCACGCCGGTGCCGCGGAAGCGCTCGGCCATCGGCAGGATCTCGCTGTCGTTGGTGCCGCGCTTCACGACCATGTTGACCTTGACCGGCGCGAGGCCCGCGGCCTGCGCGGCGAAGATGCCGTCGAGCACGTCGGCGCTCGCGAAGTCGGCGTCGTTCATGCGCTTGAACAACGTATCGTCGAGCGCGTCGAGGCTGACCGTTACGCGCGTGAGGCCGGCATCCTTCAGCGCGCGCGCCTTGCGCGCGAGCAGCGAGCCATTGGTGGTCAGCGTCAGGTCGAGCGGGCGGCCGTCATGGGTCGTCAGGCGCGCGAGGCGCTCGATCAGGAATTCGAGGTTTTTGCGCAGCAGCGGTTCGCCGCCGGTGATCCGGATCTTTTCGACGCCGTGTGCGACGAACAGCCGCGCCACGCGCTCGATCTCCTCGTGCGTGAGCAGCGCGCTGTGCGGCAGGAACGGGTAGTTCTTGTCGAACACGTCTCGTGGCATGCAGTACACGCAACGGAAGTTGCAGCGGTCCGTCACCGAGATGCGCAGGTCGCGCAGCGGCCTGGCGAACGTGTCGGTCAAGGCGCCGTCAGGGGTATGCGCGACGCCGGAGATATCCGGCATCCCGCTGACGTCTGCGAGGGGAATGATGCGTCGGGACATGTCGAAAGAAGTGCGAGCCAAGCTTCTATTCTAGCCGCAAGCGGCTGGCCGGGCCGGTGGGCGGAAACCCTCGGCGCGGAAATGGAAAAGCCCGCCGGGGGCGGGCTTTTCCTGGTCGGGCGATGCGCCGCTTAATGTTGCGACGTTTCGACCTGCTGCATCGGGGTCGGGTCGACCGGCGGCAGCGCCTTGCGCTCGCGCGGAACGCGGACCGCGCGCGGCAGGCGCGACGCGGCTTCCTGAGCAGCGCGGAACTTGTCGGCGTCGGTGTTCACCCACACGAGACCGGCTTGTTCCAGCACGGCATCGAGGCTCGCCGAAGCTGGCGCAGCGGCCGGTTGCACGGGCGCCGGAGCCGGCGCGGCAACGGTTTCGACCGGTGCAGTTTCGACGCGGGCCGGTTCGACGCGGGCCGGTTCGACGTGAGCCGGTTCGACGTGGGCCGGTTCGACGTGGGCCGGTTCGACGTGAGCCGGTTCGACGTGGGCCGGTTCGACGCGAGCCGGTTCGGCAACGGCCGGTTCGACGCGAGCCGGTTCGACAACGGCCGGAACCGCTTCGGCTGCGACGACCGGTGCCGGTGCGGCCTGCTCGACGGGCGCGGACTGCGGCGCTTCGACGGCAGCCGGCGCGGCCGGCACTTCGAACGCATCGGTCGGCGAAACCGCGACCGGAGCCGGGCCGGCTTCCGGAGCAGCGGCCGGCGCCACCGGTGCCGATTCGGCTGCCGGTGCGACGACGGCGGGCTCGAGCGGTGCGACCGGCGTTGCTTCGACGCGAACCGGTGCCGGTTGCGGCTCGGCTGCGACCGGTGCGGCCGTATGAGCCGGCTCGCCCGCGCTCGAGGGTTCCGTCGTCACGGCCTGCATGGCGGCTTCGCCGTCCGCGCCTTGCTCGGCGTGGTCGACGACAGCGCCTTCGTCCTCGCGCTCGCGACGACCGCCACGGCGACCGCGGCGGCGACGGCGACGTTCCTCGCCGTCACGTGCGCTGGCTTCCGCGTCGGCTGCGACATCGGCGCCCGGCAGGGCGACGGCTGCGGCCTGGTCGGCTTCCGCTTCCGGATGGTTCTCGCCACGGGTGACGGTTTCGAGCGTCGCCGCGTGTTGCACCGGCTTGCGGCGCTCTCCGCGCTCGCGACGTTCGCCGCGCTCCTGGCGCTCGCCGCGGCCGGCTGCCTCGACGGCTTCCGGCTGCTCGGTGCGCTCGCGCGGTTCGCGGTTCTCGCGCGGTTCACGGCTCTCACGCGGTTCACGGCTCTCACGCGGTTCACGGCTCTCACGCGGCTCGCGGCCTTCGCGCGGGCCACGGCCCTCGCGGCTTTCGCGACCCTCACGGCTTTCGCGCGGCTCACGGCCTTCACGCGGTTCGCGGCTTTCGCGCGGCTCGCGGCCTTCACGCGGTTCGCGGCCTTCACGCGGTTCGCGACCCTCGCGCGGCTCGCGACCTTCCTTGCCTTCGCGTTCCAGGCGTTGCGACTGGCCACGGCCTGCCGCTGCCTGGTCGCGACCACCCTGAGCCTGCTGGGCGCCGCCACGGCGGTTGCGGTTGCGATCGCCGCCGCGCTGCTCGGTCTTCTCGGTCCGCTCGCGGGCCGGACGGGTTGCCTGTTCCTTGACCGGTGCCGGTGCGACCGGCGCGGGCGCAGGAGCCGGCGACATGCCGAACAGACCCTTCAGCCAGCCGATGAAACCGCCGCTCGCGGCGGCGACCGGTGCGGGCGCCGCAACCGCCGGCTCGACCGGGCGCTGCGGTGCCGGGCTCGGTGCCGGACGCTCGGGCGTGATGCCCTTGACTGCCGCTTCCTGCTTCGGCTTCACGTCGGCCGCACGCTTGCTGTAGCCGGTTTCCGACTCCAGTTCGCGGGCGGCTTCCTCTGCCATCTTCCAGGACGCACGCGGATCGTCGAGGCGCGCGTCGTCATGGCGCAGGCGCTCGAGCTTGTAGTGCGGCGTATCGAGGTGCTTGTTCGGGATCAGCACGATGCCGACCTTGAAGCGCGACTCGATCTTGTTGATTTCCTGACGCTTTTCGTTGAGCAGGAAGGCGGTCACCTCGACCGGCACCTGGCAGTGGATCGCCGCGGTGTTTTCCTTCATCGCTTCTTCCTGAATGATCCGCAGGACCTGCAGCGCGGACGATTCGGTATCGCGGATGTGGCCGGTGCCGTTACAGCGCGGGCACGTCACGTGGCTGCCTTCCGACAGGGCCGGACGCAGGCGCTGGCGCGACAGTTCCATCAGGCCGAAGCGGGAGATCTTGCCCATCTGCACGCGTGCACGGTCATGCTTGAGCGCGTCTTTCAGGCGCTGCTCGACTTCGCGCTGGCTCTTCGCCGACTCCATGTCGATGAAGTCGATCACGATCAGGCCGCCGAGGTCGCGCAGGCGCAGCTGGCGGGCCACTTCGTCGGCCGCTTCGAGGTTCGTGCGGGTCGCCGTTTCCTCGATGTCCGCACCCTTGGTCGCGCGCGCCGAGTTGACGTCGATCGCGACGAGCGCTTCGGTGTGGTCGATCACGATCGCGCCGCCCGACGGCAGCGGCACCGTGCGCGAGTAGGCCGTTTCGATCTGGTGCTCGATCTGGAAGCGGGAGAACAGCGGTACGTCGTCGTGGTAGCGCTTCACCTTCGACACGTTGTCCGGCATCACGATGTCCATGAACGCACGGGCCTGATCGTAGATCTCGGTCGTGTCGATCAGGATTTCGCCGATATCGGGCTGGAAATAGTCCCGGATCGCGCGGATCACGAGGCTCGATTCCAGGTAGATCAGCATCGGCTGGCCGGCGTTGCCGCTTTGCGACGCCGCTTCGATCGCGCGCCACAGTTGCAGCAGGTAGTTCAGGTCCCACTGCAGTTCCTCGGCGCTGCGGCCGATGCCCGCGGTGCGGGCGATCATGCTCATGCCGTCCGGAATCTGCAACTGCGCCATCGTTTCGCGCAGTTCCTGACGCTCGTCGCCCTCGATCCGGCGCGATACGCCGCCGCCGCGCGGATTGTTCGGCATCAGCACCAGGTAGCGGCCGGCGAGCGAGATGAAGGTCGTGAGGGCGGCGCCCTTGTTGCCGCGCTCTTCCTTCTCGACCTGGACGATCAGCTCCTGGCCTTCGCGCAGGGCATCCTGGATGCGCGCGGAGCGCATGTCGATGCCTTCCTTGAAGTACTGGCGGGCGACTTCCTTGAACGGCAGGAAGCCGTGGCGATCTTCGCCGTAGTTGACGAAGCACGCTTCGAGCGACGGCTCGATGCGGGTGACGACACCTTTGTAGATATTGCCTTTGCGCTGTTCGCGCCCGGCTGTCTCGATGTCGATGTCGATGAGCTTTTGCCCATCAACGATGGCGACGCGCAGCTCCTCCTGCTGCGTCGCATTGAACAGCATGCGTTTCATGTACGACTCCAGGCGGCTCCGCAGCCGGCGCCTCGCGGTTGTCAGTCGCGAGGGCGGGAACGACGGCAGGCCGCACCTTGTTGTGTTGTCACAAGCACGCTGGAGCGGGAAGGATGGCGGGGAGAATTGCCTGAAGAGGCGCTTGGGCCCGAAAGACGGGGCCGGCGGCCGTAGGGCACCTGCGAATACGGCTTCAAAGCACGGCGTTCACACACCGCACGCTGCAAAAAAGCGCGCTAAGCCTGAGTCCGCGCATTGCCACGGGCGCGCGCAATGCGTCGCGCGCGCCGACGGGCGGCAGATGCTGCGGCTTGGGCCGCAGCGGGGAGTATCGAATCCAGCCCGACTTTCCCGCTTGGGGTGTACTTCCCTGGTTTGACGTCGCCAAGCCCCGCACGCTTCGCGGGGCCAAATCGGGCGCAACGCCGTAATTTTCGCAACCGGCAGCCTGCGGACGCACTTCGCGCCGTCGGGCTGCCGATCAAATTCTTTTCAACCAACTTTCCGTTACCGCGGCGCCTTGCCGACCGAATCCGCCTATGGGCGCGATCCTTGCCGACGGGCGGCGCCGTGCGTGCAACTTGCTGCATCTCTTTGATTAGGGGCGAGCAGCGGACCCCCGGCGCAAGTAAAATAATGGTTTCCGCTTGCACCTTGCCCGACTCGGTCGGGGCCGGCCGGTCAGGCCACCCTCAACGTCAGGCTGGGCAAAATTATATTCAGTATGAATGAGTTAGGCAAAATATCCCAGAATTCAGTCGCAAGCGGCCAGGTATCGATGATCGAGATCGACGAAAACTCGGCCGGTCAGCGGATCGACAACTTCCTGTTGCGCGTCTGTAAAGGCGTGCCGAAAAGCCATATTTACCGGATCCTCCGCAGCGGCGAAGTGCGCGTGAACAAGGGCCGGATCGATGCGCAGTACCGCCTGGCCCTGGGCGACATCGTCCGCGTACCGCCCGTGCGCGTGGCCGCGGCGGACCTCGCGCGCGCCGACACGCCGATCGTGCCGCCCGCGCAATTCGAGGTGCTGTACGAAGACGACGCCATGCTCGTCATCAACAAGCCGGCCGGTGTCGCCGTGCACGGCGGCAGCGGCGTCGCGTTCGGCGTGATCGAGCAGATGCGTCAGGCGCGTCCACGCGCGAAGTTCCTCGAACTCGTGCATCGGCTCGACCGCGAAACGTCCGGGATCCTGATGCTCGCGAAGAAGCGCTCGGCGCTCGTCGGCCTGCACGAGCAGATTCGCGAGAACCGGATGGACAAGCGCTACTTCGCGTGCGGACACGGAGAATGGCAGTCCGACTGGGGCCGCCGCCGTGCGGTGAAGGCGCCGCTGTTCAAGTATTCGACCCCGGAAGGGGAGCGGCGGGTGCGCGTGCAGGACGACGGCCTGCCGTCGCACACGGTGTTCAACCTGATCGAGCGCTGGCCGGACTATGCGCTGGTCGAAGCGGAACTCAAAACGGGGCGGACCCATCAGATTCGTGTGCACCTCGCGCATCTCGGCCTGCCGATCGCCGGCGACGCCAAGTATGGCGACTTCGCACTGAACAAGGCGCTGGCGCGCGCGAATGCGCAGCCGTCGCTCAAACGGATGTTCCTGCACGCGCACCGGCTGAAGCTCGCGCATCCGCTGACCGGCGAGGCGCTGCAGTTCGACGCGCCGCTGCCGGACGAATGCCGGCGCTTCCTCGATCAACTCAGCGCTCTGCGCGATACCGTCTGACTCGCATGGCCCGACAGCAATTTGATCTGATCGTCTTCGACTGGGACGGTACGCTGATGGATTCGACTGCGCACATCGCGCACAGCATCCAGGCCGCGTGCCGCGATCTCGGCCTGCCCACGCCTTCGGATGAGGCGTCCCGTTATGTGATCGGCCTCGGCCTGCGCGATGCGCTGCAGATTACTGCGCCGACCCTCGATCCGTCCGACTATCCGCGGCTGGCCGAACGTTACCGCCATCACTACTTGCTGGACGATCAGCGCATCGAGCTGTTCGCCGGCGTGCGCGAACTGCTCGCGGAATTGCGCGACATGGGTTACCTGCTCGCGGTCGCGACCGGCAAGGGCCGCGTCGGGCTGAACCGCGTGCTCGACCAGTCAAAGCTGACGAGCCTGTTCGATGCGACGCGCTGCGCGGACGAAACGTTCTCAAAGCCACACCCGGCGATGCTGCACGAACTGTCGCGAGAATTGGGGCAGGATCTCGCGCGTACCGTGATGATCGGCGACACCACCCACGACCTGCAGATGGCCGCCAGCGCCGGGGCCGCCGGCATCGGTGTTTCGTACGGTGCGCACACGGCCGATGCGCTGGCCGCGCTGACGCCGCGCTTCGTCGCGCCGGACGTCGGCGCGCTGGCGGCGTGGCTGCGGGAGCACGCATGAGCACGGCGCCGGAAGTCGTGCGCGTGTGCGCATCCGACGCGCTGGCCGACGGCGGCGCCGGCGTGCGCGTCGACGCATCGCTGCGCGGCGAGCAGGCGGTCGTGTTCTTCGTGCGCTACGAAGGTCGTGCGTACGGCTACCTGAACCGCTGCGCGCACGTGCCGATGGAACTCGACTGGGCCGAAGGGCAGTTCTTCGAGTCGTCGGGCCTGTACCTGATGTGTGCGACGCACGGCGCGATCTATGCGCCGGATACCGGCAAGTGTGTCGGCGGCCCGTGCCGCGGCGGTCGCCTGCGGCCGGTCGAGGTCGACGAACGCGACACGCCGGACGGGCGTGCGGTATTCTGGGTGCCGGATGCCGACCTGGGCCCCGCCGCTGCGCCCCCCTCCGCCACGACCGACTGAAGACATTACTGCATGGCCGACCAACCGAACATCCCTGATTCCTCCTCCCGTCCCGACAGCCGCGAACCGAACTGGGAGCGTGCGGCGCTCGAGCGGATCGCGCTTGCGGCCGTCAAGGAACAGCGCGCGGCGCGGCGCTGGAAGATCTTCTTCCGCTTTGCGTTTCTCGGCGTATTCGTGCTGCTCGCGTTCGCGCTGATCGATTTCTCGAGCGACTCGAAGTTCTCGTCGAGCGGGCGCCACACGGCGCTCGTGACGATCGACGGCGAGATCGCGGCGGGCACCAACGCGAATGCCGACGACATCAATACGGCGCTGGATGCCGCTTTCGACGACACCGGCACGGCCGGCGTCGTGCTGCGGATCAACAGCCCGGGCGGCAGCCCGGTGCAGGCAGGGATGGTCTACGACGAGATCCGCCGGCTCCGCACGAAGTATCCGGACAAGCCGTTGTACGTCGTCGTGACCGACATGTGCGCATCGGGCGGCTATTACATTGCGTCCGCCGCCGACAAGATCTTCGTCGACAAGGCGAGTATCGTCGGCTCGATCGGCGTGCTGATGGACGGGTTCGGCTTCACGGGCCTGATGAACAAGCTGGGCGTCGATCGCCGCCTGCACACGGCGGGTGAAAACAAGGGCTTCTACGACCCGTTCTCGCCCGACACGCCGAAGATGGATGCCCATGCGCAGGCGCTGCTCGACCAGGTCCATGCGCAGTTCATCAAGGCCGTGAAGGATGGCCGCGGCAAGCGGCTGCACGAAACGCCCGACATGTTCTCGGGCCTGTTTTGGACCGGCGAGAAGAGCGTCGAGCTCGGGCTCGCCGACGGCTACGGCACGACCGACACGGTCGCGCGCGACGTGCTGAAGGCGCCGGATCTCGTCGACTACACGGTGAAGGAAAGCCTGACGAATCGCGTTGCGCGCAAGTTCGGCGCGGCGGTCGGCGGTGCCGCGATGAAGGCGCTGACCGCGGGCGGCACGTCGTTCAGCCTGCGCTGAGCGGCAGCCGGCCGGCGCCGTGCCGATCGGGGCGGGGGGGGGCCGTGCCGCGAGGCTGTTGCCGGCGCCGATCTCAGTTCGCGAGCAGCAGGAAGATGGCTGGGCGCTTGTGCAGATTCGGCGCAGGCGCCTTTTTCCAGTCGGCCACCGAGCGGCTGGCGATTGTCTCGGTCTCGAGGGTCAAGTCGGCCGCGACGCAGATCTGTGTCGACGGCGCGCAGGTCGCGACGAGCGTGTCGAGCATCGCATGGTTCCGGTACGGCGTCTCGATGAAGATCTGCGTCTGGCGCGCCTTGCGCGACAGCTGCTCGAGTTCACGCAGCCTTTTCGCGCGCGCGGCCGCATCGACCGGCAGATAGCCGTTGAACGCGAAACTCTGGCCGTTCAGGCCCGATGCCATCAGCGCCAGCAGGATCGAACTCGGCCCGACGAGCGGCACGACCTTCACGCCGCGCTCGTGCGCACGGCGGACCAGCAGCGCGCCGGGATCGGCAACGGCGGGGCAGCCGGCCTCGGATACGAGCCCGGCGTCCGCGCCCGCCAGCACCGGTGCGAGCAGCCGGTCGATCTCGCCGGCCGGCGTATTGACGTTCAGTTCCCGAATCTCGATCTCCTGGATCGGCCGCGTCGTGCCGATCTTCTTCAGGAACGCGCGGGTCGTTTTCGCGTTTTCGCCGATGTAGTAGCCGAGCGTGCCGGCGCGCGCCTGCACGGCTGCGGGCAGCACGGCGGCGAGCATCGATGCGTCGCCTTCACCGAGGGTGTTCGGGACGAGATAGAGCGTGCCGGCCGTCATGCGCGGTCTCCCTGGGTAGCGAACAATGGATAGCCCGCGGCGCGCAGCATTCGCGTGAGCGCGATCAGCGGCAGGCCGACGAGAGCCGTAGGGTCGTTGGAGTCGATGGCATCCAGCAGCGCGATGCCGAGCCCTTCCGACTTCGCGCTGCCGGCGACGTCGTACGGCGTTTCCGTGCGCAGGTAAGCGTCGAGTTCGGCTTCGGACAGCGAGCGGAAGCGCACGTGCGTGACGACGTCTTCGCTCCAGGTTTCACCCGTGCGGCTGTCGTACAGGCTGAGCGCACTGTGGAATTCGACGTCGCGGCCCTGCATCGACAGGAGCTGCGCGAGCGCGCGCTCGTGCGTGCCGGGCTTGCCGATCTGGCGGCCGTCGAACGTCGCGACCTGATCCGACCCGATCACGAGCACGCCGTCCGGCGCGTCGATCGTCGCGGCGACCGCGCGCGCCTTCGCGCGGGCGAGGCGCAGTGCGGTCGCGGCCGGCGTTTCTCCCGCGAGCGGGGTTTCGTCGAGGTCGGGCGACATGACGTCGAACGGTATGCCGAGGCGCTCGAGGAGCGCGCGGCGGTAGCGGGAACTGGAGGCGAGAATCAGCCGTGGCGGGCGGCAAACGGTATCCGGCATGGTCGGTTGGGTCGATGAGTCGTCAGGTGTGGCGCGGTGTTGCGAGGGCGCAAGCATAAGTGATTGACCGAAAAAGGTAAAACAGGTATGCTTTCCCGCTTTTCGTCGGCAGGCTTTCGCTGTGGTGGCGCCTGCCGGGTCTTCGGAAGTAAAGTACGTCATCGTACGCGGCGTAGATCGCGCACGTGTGCGGCGCCAAATATGTGGCGTCGGCAAGCCGGATCCCGCAAGTCAGCCTGTAGGCAGGAGCGCAACATGAACACTTCTTCTGGCAAGCCTGCGGCGTCGCTTGATCCGCACGCGGTCGACCTGTTCGAATTCGCCCGCAGCGGGCGGCAAGCAGCGGGTGCCGTGCGTCTGTCGCAGCTGCCGCGCATGCTGAACGAAGTGCCGGCGGACGCGTCCGATCGCGACACGGTCTTCACGTGGCAGGCCGAAGGGTTCACCCAGAAAGAGTTGCAGGACGACGGCGCCGATGGGCAGCAGCCGTATCTGCGCCTCGCGGTGCACGGCCATGCGTGGCTCACGTGCCAGCGCTGCATGACCCCGTATGACCAGACGTTCGACGTCGACATGACCTACCGGGTCGTTGCGACCGAAGAAGAAGCTGAAGAATTTCCGCTCGACGACGATGAAGCCGATGTGATCGTGGGCTCACGCCAGTTCGATCTCGTCGACTTGATCGAAGAGGAGTTGCTGCTTTCGTTGCCGCTCGTGCCCAAGCACGAGGTTTGCCCGGCAGTTCACGAAAGCCTCGTGTCGGGTGCGAGCGGTCCTTCGGAAGACGCGGACGACGAGTCCGCCGAAGACGAGGACGAAGGCAAACGGCCGAATCCGTTCGCGGCGCTGCAAGCGCTGAAGAAGGACGGGGACGGCGGCAAGAAACACTAAGCAGTTGTGGCGCGGGAAGGCGTAAGGGCTTTGGGCCAGGGTAGTTAAGCGCCGGATCGGGCTGTGTTAGAATCCGGAAAATTATTTAGGAGTTAGTCATGGCAGTCCAGCAAAACAAGAAGTCGCCGTCGAAGCGCGGCATGCATCGTTCGCACGATTTCCTGACGGCAGCGCCGCTGGCAGTCGAGCCGAGCACGGGTGAAGTGCATCTGCGTCACCACGTCAGCCCGAACGGCTACTATCGCGGCAAGAAAGTCGTCAAGACGAAGAACGACTAAGCGTCAAGTCACGCGTTGCGCGCTACGTTCGCCGTTCGCGTGACAACTGGTTCGCTTGACACTTTCCTGGCTCAACAAAAAGGCGGCATTCAACTGCCGCTTTTTTGTGCCTGAAATTCGTCGCATTCCATGACCGTAAAGCTCACAATCGATTGCATGGGAGGCGACCACGGCCCGTCCGTGACCGTTCCCGCGGCAGTCAAGTTCGTCCGCGCGCATCCCGATGCGCACCTGATGCTCGTCGGCATCGAAAGCGCGATCCGCGCTCAGCTGAAAAAGCTGAAAGCCCTCGACGATCCCGCGCTGACCATCGTGCCCGCCACCGAAGTCGTGGCGATGGACGACCCTGTCGAAGTGGCGCTGCGCAAGAAGAAGGATTCTTCGATGCGTGTCGCGCTCAACCACGTCAAGGACGGCGCGGCCCAGGCCTGTATCTCCGCCGGCAATACCGGCGCGCTGATGGCCGTTTCCCGTTATGTGCTCAAGACGCTGCCCGGCATCGAGCGGCCTGCGATCGCGTTCGCGCTGCCGAACCCGACCGGCTACACGATGATGCTGGACCTCGGCGCGAACGTCGACTGCGAGCCACAGCACCTGCTGCAGTTCGCGGAGATGGGGCACGCGCTCGTTGCCGCGCTCGAAGGCAAGGAGCGTCCGACGATCGGCCTGCTGAACATCGGCGAAGAGGTCATCAAGGGCAACGAGACGATCAAGCGCGCAGGGGAACTGCTGCGCGCCAGCACGCTGAATTTCCGCGGCAACGTCGAAGGCAACGACATCTACAAAGGCACGGTCGACGTGATCGTCTGCGACGGCTTCGTCGGCAACGTCGCGCTGAAGACGTCCGAAGGGCTCGCGCAGATGCTCTCCGACATCATCCGCGAGGAGTTCGGCCGTTCGCTGATGTCGAAGCTGATGGCGCTGCTTGCGCTGCCGGTGCTGATGCGTTTCAAGAAGCGCGTCGATCACCGCCAGTACAATGGCGCAGCGCTGCTGGGGCTGAAGAGCCTCGTGATCAAAAGCCACGGTTCGGCCGATGCCTATGCGTTTGAGTGGGCGATCAAACGGGGGTATGATGCCGTCAAAAACGGCGTGCTGGAGCGCCTCGCGCGCGCGATGGCGGACAATTCGGTGTCGCTCGGCGACGGCGAACACGACGCGGGCGGCGCGGGCCAGACGAGCCCGGCCGCAGGCCATCACGCCGAACCTTCCGCTGCGCAATCCTCTAAAGCATAAATGGCCCAATCGACTCTCTATTCCCGCGTGCTCGGCACGGGCAGCTATTTGCCGCCCGACCGCGTCACGAACCAGCAGCTCGCCGATCGACTCGCGAAGGAAGGCATCGAGACGAGCGATGAGTGGATCGTTGCGCGCACGGGCATCCATGCGCGTCACTTCGCCGCACCGGACGTCACGACGAGCGATCTCGCGCTCGAAGCGTCGCGTCGTGCGATCGAGGCGGCCGACATCGATCCGCAGTCGATCGACCTGATCATCGTCGCGACTTCGACCCCCGATTACGTGTTTCCCAGCACGGCGTGCCTGCTGCAGAACAAGCTCGGCATCAAGAACGGCGGCGCGGCATTCGACGTGCAGGCCGTGTGCTCCGGCTTCGCCTATGCGATGGCGACGGCAGACAGCTTCATCCGCAGTGGCCAGCACCGCACGGCGCTCATCGTTGGTGCGGAGACGTTCTCGCGCATTCTCGATTTCAAGGATCGTACGACCTGCGTGCTGTTCGGCGACGGCGCGGGCGCGGTGATCCTGTCCGCATCGGAAGAACCGGGCGTGCTCGGCAGCGCGCTGCACGCGGACGGCAGTTATTCGAACATCCTCTGCACACCGGGCAACGTCAATCGCGGCGTGATCGACGGCAGCGCGTTCCTGTACATGGACGGGCAGGCCGTGTTCAAGCTCGCGGTCAACGTGCTCGAAAAGGTCGCGATCGAGGCGCTCGCCAAGGCGAATCTCGCGCCGGAGCAGGTCGACTGGCTGATTCCGCACCAGGCCAACATCCGCATCATGACCAGCACCTGCCGCAAGCTCGGCCTGCCGCAGGAGCGCATGGTCGTGACGGTCGACCAGCACGGCAACACGTCGGCTGCGTCGATCCCGCTGGCGCTCGACACCGCGGTGCGCGACGGCCGCATCCAGCGCGGTCAGCACGTGCTGATCGAAGGCGTCGGCGGCGGCTTCACGTGGGGCGCATCCGTCTTCCGCTACTGATCCGCGGCGCGCAATGGCTGCGCGCGGATCCCGAACCGGCGCGCCGTTCGCGCGCGCCGTCCGAATCGATTCAATTGGGGACGACATGAAATTTGCATTCGTTTTTCCGGGGCAGGGCTCGCAGTCGGTCGGCATGCTCAACGCATTCGCCGATCTGGCCGTCGTGCGCGAGACGCTTCAGGAAGCATCCGATGCACTCAATCAGGATCTCGGCAAGCTGATCGCCGAAGGTCCGGCCGAAGAACTGAATCTGACCACCAACACGCAGCCCGTGATGCTGACGGCCGCCTACGCGTGCTACCGCGCATGGCAGCAGGCCGGCGGCCCGGCTCCGTCGATCGTCGCGGGCCACAGCCTCGGCGAATATACGGCGCTCGTCGCCGCGGGCGCGATCGCGTTCAAGGACGCGGTGCCGCTCGTGCGCTTCCGCGCGCAGGCGATGCAGACGGCCGTGCCGGTCGGCGAGGGCGGCATGGCCGCGATCCTGGGTCTCGATGACGACACGGTGCGCGCGGTGTGTGTCGAAGCCGCGCAAGCGGGCGTCGTCGAGGCCGTGAACTTCAACGCTCCGGCGCAGGTCGTGATCGCGGGCGCGAAGGCGGCCGTCGAGAAGGCCTGCGAGATCGCGAAGGCGAAGGGCGCGAAGCGCGCGTTGCCGCTGCCGGTGTCGGCGCCGTTCCATTCGTCGCTGCTCAAGCCGGCGTCGGACCAGTTGCGCGACTATCTCGCGAACGTCGACGTGAAGGCGCCGCAGATTCCCGTCGTCAACAACATCGACGTCGCCGTGGTCAGCGATCCGGCTGCGATCAAGGACGCGCTGGTGCGCCAGGCCGCGGGCCCGGTGCGCTGGGTCGAATGCGTGCAGCACATCGCGGGCACGGGCGTCACGCACGTGATCGAATGCGGTCCCGGCAAGGTGCTGGCAGGCCTGACGAAGCGCATCGACGGCAACCTGGTCGGCGCATCGGTGTTCGATCCGGCTTCGCTCGACGAAGCACTGAAGCTGGCGACCGCCTGACGCGGCGCCTTTCCTCAAGAGACGGATATTCGATTCATGGAAAAGACTCTCGATAAACAGGTCGCGATCGTGACCGGCGCGTCTCGCGGCATCGGCCGGGCGATCGCGCTCGAACTCGCGCGCCTGGGCGCGACGGTGATCGGCACGGCGACGAGCGAATCGGGCGCCGCCGCGATTACCGCAGGGTTCGCGGAAGCGGGCGTGACGGGCCGCGGCGCGGTGCTGAACGTCAACGACGCGGCGGCCGCTGAAGCGCTGATCGACGCGACCGTGAAGGAATTCGGCGCGCTCCACGTGCTCGTCAACAACGCCGGGATCACGCAGGACCAACTCGCGATGCGGATGAAGGACGAGGACTGGGACGCGGTGATCGACACCAACCTGAAGTCGGTGTTCCGCCTGTCGCGTGCAGTGCTGCGCCCGATGATGAAGGCCCGCGGCGGCCGCATCATCAACATCACGTCGGTGGTCGGCTCGGCCGGCAACCCTGGCCAGGCCAATTACGCGGCTGCGAAAGCCGGCGTCGCGGGCATGACCCGTGCGCTCGCGCGCGAGATCGGCAGCCGCGGCATCACGGTGAACTGCGTCGCGCCGGGCTTCATCGACACCGACATGACGAAGACGCTGCCGGAAGAACAGCAGACCGCGCTCAAGACCCAGATTCCGCTCGGCCGCCTCGGCAGCCCGGAAGACATCGCCCATGCCGTCGCGTTCCTCGCATCGCCGCAGGCCGGTTACATCACCGGCACGACGCTGCACGTGAACGGCGGCATGTACATGTCGTAACGGTTTTCGTTTACCATCCGCGCCGTATCCCGTTTTTCAGGCGGATAGGCGCTTGATCGACCATCAAGCCAACGCGCGTTTTGGCGTCAGCAAACCTGATAAAATGCGCGCACTTGTAAATCTGAACTTTCCCTCGGAGGGGTAATGGATAACATCGAACAACGTGTCAAGAAGATCGTCGCTGAGCAACTGGGCGTCGCAGAAGCCGAGATCAAGAACGAAGCATCGTTCGTGAACGACCTGGGCGCGGACTCGCTCGACACGGTCGAACTGGTGATGGCGCTCGAAGACGAGTTCGGCATGGAAATCCCGGACGAAGAAGCAGAGAAGATCACGACCGTTCAGCAAGCGATCGACTACGCTCGCGCAAACGTCAAGGCGTAAGCGCCTTAGCGCTTGTCTGCCACGTCGCCGCGATCTTCGCGTTTGACGCGCCATCCTGCCGGCAACCGCGCCGGACGGACTAACAGCCACAGGGCTCGCAGGGCTGGTTCCTGTGGCCACTGTGGCTTTTGTTTTTGTCATCCAATGGAAAAGAGGTTACCGTGAGCCGCCGTCGTGTTGTCGTTACAGGCCTGGGGCTGATTTCGCCTGTTGGCAATAATGTTGCCGACGGCTGGGCCAATCTCGTCGCCGGCAGGTCCGGCATCGCCACCGTCACGAAGTTCGATCCGTCGAACCTCGCCGTGCATTTCGCGGGTGAGGTGAAGGGTTTCAGCGCCGAGGAATACATTCCGGCGAAGGAAGCCCGCAACATGGATACGTTCATCCATTACGGCATCGCGGCCGGCGTCCAGGCAATCCGGGACAGCGGCCTCGAAGTGAACGAAGCCAATGCGGAACGCATCGGCGTGTTGGTCGGCTCCGGCATCGGCGGCCTGCCGATGATCGAAGACACGCACCAGACCTACGTCGATCGCGGCGCGCGCCGGATCTCGCCGTTCTTCGTGCCGGGTTCGATCATCAACATGATCTCGGGTCACCTGAGCATCATGTTCGGCCTGAAGGGCCCGAACCTCGCGGCCGTGACGGCCTGCACGACCGGTCTGCACAGCATCGGCCTCGCGGCGCGCCTGATCCAGGCCGGCGACGCCGACGTGATGGTCGCGGGCGGCGCCGAATCGACGGTGTCGCCGCTCGGCATCGGCGGCTTCGCGGCCGCGCGTGCGCTGTCGACCCGCAACGACGATCCGGCCACTGCGTCCCGTCCGTGGGACAAGGACCGCGACGGCTTCGTGCTGGGCGAGGGTGCAGGCGTCATGGTGCTCGAGGAGTACGAGGCGGCGAAGGCGCGCGGCGCGAAGATCTATGCGGAAGTCTCGGGCTTCGGCATGACGGGCGATGCGTACCACATGACCGCGCCGAACATGGACGGTCCGCGCCGCTGCATGGTTGCGGCACTGCGCGACGCCGGCGTGAACGCTGATGAGGTCCAGTACCTGAACGCTCACGGCACGTCGACGCCGCTGGGCGACAAGAACGAGTCCGACGCGGTGAAGGCGGCCTTCGGCGAGCATGCGTACAAGATCGTCGTGAACTCGACGAAGTCGATGACGGGCCACCTGCTGGGCGGCGCGGGCGGCCTCGAGTCGGTGTTCACGGTGCTGGCGCTGCACAACAACGTGTCGCCGCCGACCATCAACATCTTCAACCAGGACCCCGAGTGCGATCTCGATTACTGCGCGAATACCGCGCGTGACATGAAGATCGACGTCGCCGTGAAGAACAACTTCGGCTTCGGCGGTACCAACGGCACGCTGGTGTTCAAGCGCGTCTGACGCCGAATCGCTTGACGAGTCCATTCGATGCTCCGGCCGGGCGTCCGCAGCGCTTTGCGTTGCGGGCCTCGGCCGTGTCGTATGTCGTGCTGGCCGTGTTCGTCGCAGCGGCTGCCGCGTCCGCGTACCTGTTCTGGGCGCCACGGGCCGGTGCTGCCGCCGGCGCGTGCGTGTCCGCGGCGACGGCTGCGCTGCTTGCCGTGTGTGCCGCGCGGGCCTGCGCCCGTCGGCTGCCGGCCGAACTGCGGATCGATGCATTCGGGGAGATTGCGGCGTTTGGCCGCACCGGGCGCTTGCTGGCCCGGGGTCGCGTGACCGGCCATGCACACTGGAGCAGCCTGCTGCTCGTGCTGTCGGTCGGGCAGGGCGCCCGGCGCGCCCTGCCGCTGCTGATCCCGGCCGATGCGCTCGATGCCGCGTCGTTCAGCGCGCTGTCCGTGCTGGCGCGCACCGCGGGCACGGCGGGGCGGGCATGATGGTGGCACAGTTACCGACCGTAACCAGCGGCCGGCGCCGGAACGCTACAATAACGCTCCGCGTTGCATCCCTAGTTAACGGATTTGTCAGGTGAGTGAAAAAGAAATCGATCAGGCTCTGGTCGAGCGCGTGCAGAAAGGCGACAAGGCAGCGTTCGAACTCCTGGTCTCCAAATACCACCGCAAGATCATTCGGCTGATCTCGCGCCTCGTGCGGGATCCCGCCGAGGTCGAGGATGTGGCCCAGGACGCGTTCATCAAGGCGTATCGTGCGCTGCCGCAATTTCGCGGCGAGTCGGCGTTCTACACGTGGTTGTACCGGATTGCCGTCAATACGGCGAAGAACTACCTTGCGACGCAGGGCCGCCGGGCACCGACCTCCACCGAGGCCGATGCCGAGGAAGCGGAAACTTTCTCCGACGCAGACCAACTAAGGGATATCAACACGCCTGAGTCGATGTTGATGAGCAAGCAGATTGCCGAGACGGTCAACGCTGCAATGGCCGTCCTGCCCGAAGAACTGCGCCAGGCGATCACGCTGCGCGAGATCGAGGGCCTGAGCTACGAAGAGATCGCGGAAATGATGGATTGTCCGATCGGGACGGTCCGGTCGCGGATCTTCCGGGCGCGCGAGGCAATTGCTGCGAAATTGCGTCCGCTGCTCGATACGCCCGAAGGCAAGCGCTGGTAAGCGCGACGGGCGCAACGACGCGGGTCGGGGTCTAGTTACGGATAGAGTCGTGAATTCACGACGGGGTGTGTGCAAGATGGGGAGCATCATGGGGTCGGTCAATACGCAGTCGCAAGCGTGCTCGCGCGGCGAGCGCCTTTCCGCTCTGGTCGACGGTGAACTGTTCGACGGCCCGGATCACGGGCAGTTTCTGGCTGAGCTCGACCGCGCGGATCGCGCTGCGTGGGCCCATTACCACCTGATCGGCGATGCGCTGCGCTCGGACGAGCTCGCGCTGTCGCCCGCGCTGAGCGTCGCGTTCACCGCGCGCATGTCGGCCGCGCTCGAAAGCGAGCCGCACCTGCTCGCGCCGGCCGCCGCGCCGGTCGCGCGCAAGCTGCTGTCGCTGCGCCGGCGAGTCGTGCCCGCGTTCGCGGTGGCCGCCGCGGCCGCCACGCTGACGTGGATCGTCGTCCCGCAGATGCAGACGGCCGGCGCGCCGGGCGCCGTTCGGGTCGCATCGACAGGCGCACCGCAGAGCGGCAACCTGCAGCGCGTGACGGTTGCGCAGGCATCGGCGCAGCCGGGCCTGCAGGACGTCAACATCATCCGCGACGCAAGTCTCGACCAATACCTTGAAGCGCACCAGCAATTCGCGCAGCAGCCCGTCGTCACGGGCTCGATGCCGCTGATCCGCGCTGCCGTGACCACCACGCCAGGCCAATAAACCCGATGCGGACATTGCAGTTGAATCACGCCATCTCCGGATGGAAGCGGCTGCCGGCCCTCCTGCTTTGCGCAGCCGCCCTGTTGTCCGTCCAATCCCTCCCAGCCAGCGCCCAGCAACCGGACGATCCCGTCGCGACCCGCAAGGGTGCGGCGGATTGGCTCGATCGCATCCAGCAGGCGGCGCAGCAGCAGAGCTACGAGGGTACGTTCGTCTACCAGCGTGGCGGCTATGTTCAGTCGTCGCGTATCGCGCACGTGGCGTCCCGCGACGGCGAGTTCGAGCGGATCGAGTCGCTCGACGGCAAGCCGCGCAAGGTTCTGCGGCACAACGACGAGTTGTACACGTTCGTTCCCGAGCGCAAGTTGTGCGTGGTCGAGCGCCGCCAGACGCGCGATTCGTTCCCTGCATTGCTCGGCGCGGGCGGCGAACACGTGATGTCCGTTTATGACGCGAAGCTGCTCGGCAAGGACCGTGTGGCCGGGGTCGACGCGCAAGTGGTCGAACTCGTACCGAAGGATGCGTACCGGTTCACGTACAAGCTGTGGGCCGACACCCGCACCGGGCTGCTGCTGCGTTCGCAGACGCTCGATGCGAGCGATCACGTGCTCGAGCAGGTCGCGTTTTCGCAAGTGCAGACGGGCGGCGCGGCCGGCGACAAATCCGCGATTGCGGCCGGCATGCGCAACCTGAGCGGCTGGACGGTCGTCCGCCCGCCGGTCGCGACGGTCGACATGGAAGCGCAGGGCTGGCAGATCGCACCGACCATTGCCGGCTTCCGGAAGATTCGCGAGGTGCGCCGGCCGATGGCCGCGCGCGACGCCGGCGATCCGCCGATTCCGGTCGACCAGGCCGTCTTCACCGACGGCCTCGCGACGATCTCCGTCTTCATCGAGCCGGCCGAAAAGAACACGCGCAAGGAAGGTGCGGGAAGCACCGGCGCGACCCACGTGCTCGTGAAGCGTCGCGGCGACTACTGGATCACCGTGCTCGGCGAAGTGCCGCCGGCCACGTTGCAGCAGTTCGCGTCTGCCATAGAATACAAGGCTTCCAAGTAACGCTACGGCTTTCGACATGACGAAACTCACGCTGCGCAAAGTGTTCGCGGCGGCGGTGCTGTTTGCCAGCCTGCCGCTTGCCTCGCATACCGCTGCCGCTGTCACGCCTCCTGCGGCCAGCCTTCCCGACTTCGCCGATCTGGTCGAGAAGGTCGGGCCGGCTGTCGTGAACATCCGGACCACCGCGAACGTGCCGACGCCCGGGCCGCGCGGCGTGCTCCCGCCGGGCTTCGACAACGGCGACATGTCGGAATTCTTCCGGCGCTTCTTCGGCATTCCGCTGCCGCAGGCGCCCGGCAACGGCAATGGCAGCCCGAAGAACGCGCCGGCGCCGGACAATCCGCCCGACACCGAGCAGAACCGCGGCGTCGGCTCGGGCTTCATCGTGTCGGCGGACGGCTACGTGATGACCAACGCGCACGTCGTCGACGACGCGGACACCATCTACGTGACGTTGACCGACAAGCGCGAATTCAAGGCGAAACTGGTCGGCGTCGACGACCGCACGGACGTCGCGGTCGTCAAGATCCAGGCGTCGAATCTGCCGGTCGTCGCGATCGGCGATTCGAACAAGGTGCGCGTCGGCGAGTGGGTCGTCGCGATCGGCTCGCCGTTCGGCCTCGACAACACCGTGACGGCCGGCATCGTGAGTTCGAAGAGCCGCAACACGGGCGATTACCTGCCGTTCATCCAGACCGACGTCGCGGTGAACCCCGGCAACTCGGGCGGCCCGCTGATCAACATGCAGGGCGAGGTGATCGGCATCAACTCGCAGATCTACAGCCGCACCGGCGGTTTCATGGGCATTTCTTTCGCGATCCCGATCGACGAGGCGATGCGCGTGGCAGACCAGCTGAAGGCGACCGGCAAGGTCACGCGCGGTCGCATCGCGGTGGCGATCGGCGAAGTGACGAAGGACGTGGCCGACTCGATCGGGCTGCCGAAGGCGGAAGGCGCGCTCGTCAGCAGCGTCGAGCCGGGCGGTCCGGCCGACAAGGCGGGCATTCAGCCGGGTGACATCATCCTGAAGTTCAACGGCCGGCCGGTCGATACGGCGTCGGATCTGCCGCGCATGGTCGGCGACACGAAGCCGGGCACCAAGGCGACCGTCAGCGTGTGGCGCAAGGGTCAGGCGCGTGATGTGCCGATCACGATCGCCGAGACGCCGGCGGAGACGACGGCGAAGGCCGAGCAGCGCAAGAATGTGCCGCAGAAGCCGCGCCAGGCCAATTCACTCGGCTTGACGGTCAGCGACCTTTCGGCCGACCAGCTGAAGTCGCTGAAGCTGAAGAATGGCGTGCAGATCGACGGCGTCGACGGTCCGGCGGCCCGTGCGGGCCTGCAGCGCGGCGACATCGTGCTGCGCGTCGGTGACACCGACATCACGAGCGCGAAGCAGTTCGCCGACGTGACCGCACAGTTGGATCCGCAGAAGGCGGTCGCGGTGCTCGTGCGGCGCGGCGACAACACGCAATTCGTGCCGGTGCGCCCGCGCCCGATCCAGAAGTAACACGCCGATGTTCACGCTCTACGGCCGCGGCTGGTGCCACCTGTGCGACGATATGCGCGATGCACTGGCGCCGGTGGCGGCCGAGTTCGGCGTTGCCGTCGACTACGTCGACGTCGATGCCGATCCGGCGCTCGTCGCCCGTTACGACGAGGACGTGCCGGTGCTGTTGCTGGACGGCACGGAAGTGTGCCGCCACCGGTTCGACGAGGAGAGGGTGCGCGGCGCGCTCACGGCGCGGCGCTGAATCTGGCCCCGCCGCCGGCCGCGCGCTGCGCGGAGTTCCGATGCGAGTCTGCCCGCCAAGGCCTCCGGCAGGGCGCCCTGACCGGGCGTCCTCGACCAGACGTCCCAAATTACCGCCCGGCAAAGGCCTTTTCGGCTAAAATAAGCCGTTTTTTCACCGACTTACAAGGCGTGCTCCGCAGTCGTCGAGCGCGCCTTTTTCGCTTGATCGGCACTGAATGGATCATATTCGCAATTTCTCGATCATCGCGCACATCGACCATGGCAAGTCGACGCTCGCGGATCGCATCATCCAGGTATGCGGCGGCCTCGCCGACCGTGAAATGGAAGCGCAGGTGCTCGATTCGATGGATATCGAGCGCGAACGCGGCATCACGATCAAGGCGCAGACGGCGGCATTGTCCTATCGCGCCCGCGACGGCAAGGTCTACAACCTCAACCTGATCGATACGCCGGGGCACGTCGACTTCTCGTACGAGGTCAGCCGTTCGCTGTCCGCGTGCGAAGGTGCGCTGCTCGTGGTCGACGCGAGCCAGGGCGTCGAGGCGCAGACGGTCGCGAACTGCTACACGGCGATCGAGCTCGGCGTCGAGGTCGTGCCGGTGCTGAACAAGATCGACCTGCCGGCCGCGAACCCCGAGAACGCGATCGAGGAGATCGAGGACGTGATCGGCATCGACGCGACCGACGCGACGCGCTGCAGCGCGAAGACAGGGCTCGGCGTCGAGGACGTGCTCGAAGCGCTGATCGCGAAGGTGCCGCCGCCGAAGGGCGATCCGGCCGCGCCGCTGCAGGCGCTGATCATCGATTCGTGGTTCGACAACTACGTCGGCGTCGTGATGCTCGTGCGCATCGTCAACGGCACGCTGCGTCCGAAGGACAAGATCAAGATGATGGCGACCGGCGCACAGTATCCGGTCGAGCACGTCGGGGTATTCACGCCGAAGTCGCGCAATCTCGAATCGCTGTCGGCCGGGCAGGTGGGCTTCATCATCGCCGGCATCAAGGAACTGACGGCCGCGAAGGTCGGTGATACCGTCACGCACTCGACCAAGCCCGCCACCGAGCCGCTGCCGGGTTTCAAGGAAGTGAAGCCGCAGGTGTTCGCGGGCCTCTATCCGGTCGAGGCGAACCAGTACGACGCGCTGCGCGAGTCGCTCGAGAAGCTGAAACTCAACGACGCATCGCTGCAGTACGAGCCGGAAGTGTCGCAGGCGCTCGGTTTCGGTTTCCGTTGCGGCTTCCTCGGGCTGCTGCACATGGAAATCGTGCAGGAGCGGCTCGAGCGCGAATTCGACATGGATCTCATCACGACCGCGCCGACGGTCGTCTACGAGGTCGTGCAGAGCGACGGCTCGACGATCATGGTCGAGAACCCGGCAAAGATGCCGGAGCCCGGCCGCATCGCCGAAGTTCGCGAGCCGATCGTCACCGTGAACCTGTACATGCCGCAGGACTACGTCGGGTCCGTGATCACGCTGTGCGAACAGAAGCGCGGCTCGCAGATCAACATGCAGTATCACGGCCGCCAGGTGCAGCTCACGTACGAAATCCCGATGGCCGAAATCGTGCTCGACTTCTTCGATCGCCTGAAGTCGGTGTCGCGCGGTTATGCGTCGATGGATTACGAGTTCAAGGAATACCGCACGTCGGACGTCGTGAAGGTCGACATGCTGATCAACGGCGACAAGGTCGATGCGCTGTCGATCATCGTGCACCGCTCGCAGTCGCAGTATCGCGGCCGTGAAGTGGCCGCGAAGATGCGCGAGATCATTCCGCGCCAGATGTACGACGTGGCGATCCAGGCCGCGATCGGCGCGCACATCGTCGCGCGCGAGAACATCAAGGCACTCCGCAAGAACGTGCTCGCGAAGTGCTACGGTGGCGACATCACGCGAAAGAAGAAACTGCTCGAGAAGCAGAAAGAAGGTAAGAAACGCATGAAGCAGGTGGGTTCGGTCGAGATCCCGCAGGAAGCGTTCCTCGCGATCTTGCGCGTCGAAGACAAATAACAGGACTGATCCTTTTATGAATTTTGCGCTGATTCTTTTTGTGCTCGTCGTCGTGACGGGCGTAGCGTGGGTGTTGGACAAACTGGTGTTCCTGCCGCGGCGACGCAAGGCGGCCGACGCGGCGATCGAGGAGTTCGATCGCCAGCAGTCGCGTATCGACAAGCGTTTCGCGGACGAAAACGCGGGGCAGACGCGTTCGAAGCTGCGCGACGAAAAGCTGCGCCAGCCGTGGTGGCTCGAGTACACCGCGAGCTTCTTCCCGGTGATCCTGGCCGTCTTCGTCGTGCGTTCGTTCGTCGTCGAGCCGTTCAAGATCCCGTCGGGCTCGATGGTGCCGACGCTGCTGGTCGGCGACTTCATCCTCGTCAACAAGTTCGAATACGGCCTGCGCATGCCGATCACGAACACGAAGATCACGCAGGGCAGCCCGCTGTCGCGCGGCGACGTCGTCGTGTTCCGTTATCCGAAGGACGAGTCGGTCGACTACATCAAGCGCGTGATCGGCCTGCCGGGCGACACGGTCGCTTACCAGGACAAGCAACTGACGATCAACGGCCAGCCGGTGCCCGAAACGCCGTTGCCGGATTTCTTCGACGACGAGCGCCAGAACTACGCGAAGCAGTTCGAGGAAACGATCGGCAACAAGAAGAACGCGATCCTCAACAATCCCGCCGTGCCGCCGTTCGTGATGGGCGCCTACGATTATCCGTATCGCGACAACTGCACGTACAACAGCCGCGGCGTGATCTGCAAGGTGCCGCCGGGCCACTACTTCATGATGGGCGACAACCGCGACAACAGCGCCGACAGCCGCTACTGGGGTTTCGTGCCGGACAACAACATCGTCGGCCGCGCGTTCTTCATCTGGATGAACTTCGGCGACCTGAAGCGCATCGGTTCCTTCAACTGATCGCGTTTGACTCGCACGCAATACGCGACGCACGGGCCGCGTCGCGTATTGCCGAACTACTTTAAGAACCGGCGGTAACACCGCCTCGTCACGCCTTTTCGCGTCCGGCCGTGCCGTTTCGGCCCGACCGGCGCCCGCGTTATACTCCTGCACATGCCCCTATCCCAGTTGGAAAGCCGGCTGCGCTACGAATTTCGCAATGCGGAATTATTGCGCCAGGCTTTGACCCATCGCAGTCACAGTGCCACGCACAATGAACGGCTCGAGTTTCTCGGCGATTCCGTTCTGAATTGCGCGGTGGCCGCCCTTTTGTTCCAGCGTTTCAGCAAGCTGGACGAAGGCGACCTGTCGCGCGTGCGCGCCAACCTCGTCAAGCAGCAGTCGCTCTACGAAATCGCTCAGGCCCTGAATATTTCGGAAGGGCTGCGGCTGGGCGAGGGCGAATTGCGCAGCGGCGGCTTCCGTCGCCCGTCGATCCTCGCGGACGCGTTCGAAGCCATCATCGGGGCGGTATTCCTCGATGGCGGCTTCGAAGCCGCCCAAGGGGTCATCAAGCGCCTCTATATCCCGATTCTCGACCACATCGATCCGCGCACGCTCGGCAAGGATGCGAAGACGCTGCTGCAGGAGTACCTGCAGGGGCACAAGATCGCGCTACCGACCTATACGGTCGTCGCGACTCATGGTGCGGCGCACAATCAGCAGTTCGAGGTCGAATGCACGGTGCCGAAGCTCGACGTGAAGGTGTCAGGCTCCGGCGCGAGCCGGCGGGCGGCCGAGCAGGCTGCCGCGAAGAAGGCGCTCGACGAGGTGCTGGCGGCCGCGCCGATGCTGGCCTCGAAGCCGAAGCGTTCGAAGAACGCACGCGGGTCGAAGCACGTCGAGCCTGAAATCGTGCCGGGCGTGAAGGGCGTGCAGGAAGCGCTCGACCTGCGTTCGCCGGAACGAAAGGAGCGTGCGACGACGCGCGACGCGAAGGCGCCTGCTGCCGCGTCGGCGGCGACCGACGCCGGCGCACACACGACCGAGCGGCCGACGCAGGCGCCGATGGCCGCGATTCGCGCGGCGCATGTGGAAACGGCCACGGACAAGGCCGACCGGCCCCCGAAGCCGATTGCCGACAAGCCGGCCGAGAAGGCGCCTGAGAAGCCGTCGGATCGCAACGAAGCCGGCGCGCGCACTGCGGACAAGCACGCGGAAGCCGCACCCCGTGCAGCCGACAAGCAGGCGGGCCAGGCGGCCGATCCGGCCGCGTCCACCGACAAGCCCGCCGCCGGTTCCGACGCCGCTTCGCGTGCAACGTTGCGCGCCCGCGACGCCGCGGCGCCCGGCACCGAGACGCCGCAGGGTGGCGCAAGCCTCGCTGCCGCGCAGGCGCGCGTGGCCGATGCCGACCACTGAATTGCCCCTCGATCGTGCCGCGCGCCGCGCGGCCGTTTCCGAACCTGTCTCCCAAACGATATGAACACTCCCGCTCCTACCGGTTTCCGTTGCGGCATGATCGCGATCGTGGGCCGCCCGAACGTCGGCAAGTCGACGTTGATGAACGCACTCGTCGGCCAGAAGATCAGCATCACGTCGCGCAAGGCGCAAACGACCCGCCATCGCATCACCGGCATCAACACGTTCGACGACGCGCAATTCGTGTTCGTCGACACACCGGGCTTTCAGACGCGTCACAGCACGGCGCTGAACCGCTCGCTGAACCGCGCGGTCACGTCGACGCTCACGTCGGTCGACGTGATCCTGTTCGTGATCGAGGCCGGCCGCTTCGGGCCCGACGATCAGAAGGTGCTCGACCTGATCCCGCCCGGCATGCCGACGCTGCTGATCGCGAACAAGATCGATCGTGTGTCCGACAAGGCGACGCTGTTCCCGTTCATGCAACAGATGAGCGGGCTGCGCGAATTCACCGAACTCGTGCCGCTGTCGGCACAGCGGCCGGAAGACATCAAGCGCCTGCTGGACACCATCAAGCCGTACCTTCCGGAAGGCGAGCCGATCTACGGCGAGGACGAACTGACCGACCGCAGCTCGCGCTTCCTTGCGGCCGAAATCCTGCGCGAGAAGGTGTTCCGCTGGACCGGCGACGAACTGCCCTACACGAGCACCGTGCTGATCGACAAGTTCGAGGAGGAAGGGCGCCTGAAGCGTATCTTCGCGACGATTCTCGTCGAGCGCGATTCGCACAAGGCGATGGTGATCGGCAAGAAGGGCGAGAAGCTCAAGCAGATCAGCACCGAGGCGCGGATGGACATGGAGAAGCTGTTCGACGGCCCCGTGTATCTCGAGACCTTCGTGAAGGTGAAGAGCGGGTGGGCCGACAACGAGGCGGGGCTGCGTGCCTATGGGTACGAATGACGCGCTGACGTCGACCGAAGACGCGGTGACCGCCGGCGCGAACGACGCGCCGTTGCCGGCACCGCCCGAACCGCCGCGTCGCAAGGCGCGGCGCGCGACGTCTCGCACGTCCGATTTCCGCGTCGCCGAGCAGCCGGCGTTCGTGCTGCACAGCTATCCGTATCGGGAAACGAGCCTGATCATCGACGTGCTCACGCGCGATCATGGCCGCCTTGCGCTCGTCGCGAAGGGCGCGAAGCGCCCGCACTCCGCGCTGCGCGGCGTGCTGCAGACGTTCCAGCCGCTGCTGCTGTCCTGGTCGGGCAAATCCGAAGTACGCACGCTGACGGGTGCCGAGTGGGTCGGCGGGATGCTCCCGCTCGGCGGCGACGGGCTGCTGTGCGGCTTCTACGCGAACGAGCTGCTCGTGAAATTCTGCGCGCGCGAGGATCCGCAGCCGCCGCTCTTCAATCATTACGTGCTGACCCTCACGCGCCTTGCGCACGGCGAGCCCGCGGTGCAGGTGCTGCGTTCGTTCGAGCGCGTGCTGCTGCGCGAGACCGGCTATGCGATGGCGCTGAACCGCACGGTCGCGCGCCGTGCGGTCGAGCCGGATCGCCGCTACGTGTTCGATCCCGAGCGCGGCGTGCGCAATGCGGACGACGACGTTCCGTCGCACTGGCCGGTGATTACCGGACAGACGTTGCTCGACATGGAGCAGGACGATTACCATCGAGCCCAGACGGTCGCGCAAAGCAAGACGCTGATGCGCTTCCTGCTGAACACCTATCTCGGCGGTACGCCGCTTGCCACGCGTCAGATCCTGATCGACCTGCAAAACCTATGAGCTTCTTCCTGACAACGCCCACTGCCATCGACCTCGGCGTGAACATCGACCACGTCGCGACGCTGCGCAACGCGCGCGGCACGTCCTATCCCGATCCGATCCGCGCGGCGCTCGCCGCCGAAGAGGCCGGTGCGGACGCGATCACGCTGCATCTGCGCGAGGATCGCCGCCACATCGTCGACGCCGACGTGCGCACGCTGCGCCCTCTGCTGAAGACGCGGATGAACCTCGAATGCGCGGTGACGGCCGAGATGCTCGACATCGCATGCGAAGTGCGTCCGCACGACGCGTGCCTCGTGCCGGAGAAGCGCGAGGAACTGACGACCGAAGGCGGTCTCGACGTTGCCGGCCGCTTCGAGGCCGTGCGTGCGGCATGCAGGCAGCTCGCCGACGCCGGCGTGCGCGTGTCGCTGTTCATCGATCCGGACGAGACGCAGATCCGCGCCGCGCACGAAGCCGGCGCGCCGGTGGTCGAGCTGCATACCGGCCGCTACGCTGATGCGCACGACGAGGCCGAGCAGCAGCGCGAATACGAGCGCATCGTCGCCGGCGTGCAGGCCGGCGCGCAATTGGGTCTCAAGGTCAACGCCGGCCACGGCCTACATTACACGAACGTGCAGCAGATCGCCGCGATCGACGGCATCGTCGAACTGAACATCGGCCATGCGATCGTCGCGCACGCGATCTTCGCAGGCTGGGACAACGCAGTGCGCGAGATGAAGGCGATCATGGTCGCCGCACGGGTCGCCGCGCTGCACGGCGGCGCGCGCTGACGATGCGTGACGTGCGCGCGCGCTTCGCTCGCCGCCCGGCATCGTCCGCGCATCACGGCGGGCGTTGAGATGGCGATCTACGGCATCGGCACCGACATCGTCCAGGTGAGCCGCATCGCGGCCGTGCTCGAGCGCACGGGCGGCCGGTTCGCCGAGAAGGTGCTGGGCCCCGACGAGCTGCGCGTGTTCCATGCTCGCCGTGCGCGCTCGGAGGCGCGCGGCATCGCGTTTCTCGCGACGCGCTTTTCCGCGAAGGAAGCGTTCTCGAAGGCGATCGGGCTCGGCATGCACTGGCCGATGACGTGGCGCGCGCTGCAAACGCTCAACCAGCGCAGCGGCGAGCCGTACGTGGTCGCTTCGGGCGAGCTGGCCGACTGGCTTGCCGCGCGTGGCATCACGGCGCGCGTGACGGTCAGCGACGAACGCGACTACGCGGTGTCGTTCGTGGTCGCCGAAACGGACGCCGCGCCTGGCACTGCACCTGTTTCCCGAACCTCCTCCTGACGGAATTCCGATTCGATGAAAACGACTCCCGGCCCGGTCATGCTCGACGTCGTCGGCACGACCCTGTCGCGCGACGATGCGCGGCGCCTCGCGCATCCGAATACCGGCGGCGTGATCCTGTTCGCGCGGCATTTCCAGAATCGTGCGCAACTGACGGCGCTGACCGACTCGATCCGCGCGGTGCGCGAAGACATCCTGATCGCCGTCGATCATGAAGGCGGCCGCGTGCAGCGGTTCCGCACCGACGGCTTCACGGTGCTGCCGGCGATGCGTCGCCTCGGCGAGCTGTGGGACCGAGACGTGCTGCTCGCGACGAAGGTCGCGACCGCCGTCGGCTACATCCTGGCCGCCGAGCTGCGCGCATGCGGGATCGACATGAGCTTCACGCCGGTGCTCGATCTCGACTACGGGCACTCGAAGGTGATCGGCGATCGCGCGTTCCATCGCGACCCGCGCGTCGTCACGCTGCTTGCGAAGAGCCTGAACCACGGGCTGTCGCTCGCGGGCATGGCGAACTGCGGCAAGCATTTCCCGGGGCACGGCTTCGCGGAAGCCGATTCGCACGTCGCGCTGCCGACCGACGACCGGCCGCTCGACGCGATCCTCAAGCAGGACGTTGCCCCGTACGACTGGCTCGGCCTGTCGCTGTCCGCGGTGATCCCCGCGCACGTGATCTACACGCAGGTCGACAAGCGGCCCGCGGGCTTCTCGCGCGTGTGGCTGCAGGACATCCTGCGCGGGCGGCTCGGCTTCACGGGCGCGATCTTCAGCGACGACCTGTCGATGGAGGCGGCACGCGAAGGCGGCACGCTCACCCAGGCGGCTGACGCAGCGCTCGCCGCCGGCTGCGACATGGTGCTCGTCTGCAACCAGCCGGACGCCGCCGAGGTCGTGCTGAACGGGCTGAAGGCCCAGGCGTCGGCCGAGTCGGTGCGGCGCATCAAGCGGATGCGGGCGCGCGGCAAGCCGCTCAAGTGGGACAAGCTGATCGCGCAACCCGAGTATCTGCAGGCGCAGGCACTGCTGAGCAGCGCGCTGGCGTAAGCGGGGAAGGGCGGCGTGATGTCGTCTTTCCCGTTGTCGAAAGCAAAAAGCCGCGCAGAAGCGCGGCTTTTTGCTTTTCCAGGACTTGACACCATCGAGGCGGGGCGAGGCGCAAGGCGACATGCCCTTGCGCAACTAACCGTCAAATCCCGAGCGCGCCCCGAACAACTGCGGCGCGGTCAGTTGACCTTCATCCGCTGCAGCTTGTTGTACAGCGTCTTGGGGCTGATGCCGAGCAGCGTCGCAGCCCGATGGCGCGTGCCGCCGACCGCGTCGAGCGTCGCGCGGATCAGCAGGTCCTCGACGTCGGACAGCGGGGTGCCGACCTTGATCTGCACGCTGCTGCCGTTCAGCGCGGCGCCGGCGGCGAAGCTCGCTTCGCCCGCGCGCAGCGTTTCGATGAAATCGCCGGACGCGTCATAGGCGAAACGCACGCGCTCCTGCAATTCGCGCACGTTGCCGGGCCACTCGTAGGACAGGCATTCGCGCACGAAGCCCGGTGCCGCGCGCTTGTCGGTCGTGCTGCGGCCGGTGGCGCTCGCTTCGCGGTTGAGTTCGTCGATAAGCGCGTCCGCGATGGCGAGCGCATCACCCTCGCGCTCGCGCAGCGGCGGCATCGTGATCGACGCCGCATCGAGACGCAGCCACAGATCCTCGCGCAGCGTGCCGTTCGCGACCGCCTCGCGGGCCGGGCGGCGCGTGGCCGCGATCAGCCGGAAGTCGCTCGCGATCGAGCTCGTGCCGCCGATCCGCATGAAGTTCTGCGAGTCGAGCGCATGCAGCAGCGCTTCCTGCAGCACGAGCGGCAGTGCGGTGATCTCGTCGAGGAACAGCGTGCCGCCGCCGGCCTGTTCGAACAGGCCCGATTCGCGCCGCTCGGCACCGTCGAACGCGCCGCGCTCATGGCCGAACAGCACGCTGTCGAGCGACGCGCCGTGACGCCCGGCATGCGCGATCGTGCGGCAGTCGAACGACACGAACGGCCCCTTGCGGCGCCGGCTCAGTTCGTGCAGCGTGCGCGCGGCCAGCTTCTTGCCGGTGCCGGCTTCGCCGGTGAACAGCACGGCCGTTTCGGTGCCGGCGTTGTGCTCGATCATGTCGTACACGTGCTGCATCGCCTCGCTGCGGCCGACCAGCGCACCAAAACGGCCCAGGTGGCGCAGCGACGCGCGCAGCGTCCGCACTTCGTCGATCAGTTCGTACGGGCGCGGAATCCGGGCCAGCAGGCTGCGCAGGCGCGGAATGTTGATCGGCTTCAGCAAGTAGTCCCAGATGCCGTGACGCAGGCCTTCGATCGCGCTCTCGACCGTCGCGTTGCCCGTCAACACGATCACCGGCAGCGAACCGTTCGGCTGCTGCTGCGGCAGATGCTGGAGCAGGTCGAATCCGCTGCCGTCCGGCAGGTTCAGGTCGACCAGTACGACATCGGGAATCGAGCGGCCGAGCGCCGTGCGTGCCTCGGCGAGCGACGTGGCCGTGTCGACCGAGAAGCCGTCCGCGGCGAGCAGCGCGGTCAGGCCGGACAGACTGTTGGGATCGTCTTCGACAATCAGGGCGTGTGGCATGGTGGACGCGAGTCGAGTCAAGAGAGGCGGGCTGTCGGCAATCGAGCCGGCCGCAGCCGCATATCAGAATAAAAACTGATTTTATGCCCCGCTGAACGCCCGACGTGCATTATTTCTTTGTCGCTATAAAACAGTTACCGATGATACAAATTGAATACCTTTAGTGCTGGATTTTGTGTGATCGATGGTGCCGACGCATCGGTGCTGTTTGCGGCAGGCAAACAAAAAGCGCCCCGAAGGGCGCTTTGTTCGATCCGGAAATCGCGAGCGATTACGCGCGGCTGCGATATTCATTCGTGCGCGTATCGATTTCGATCTTGTCGCCGGTATTGCAGAACAGCGGCACTTGCAGTTCGAAGCCCGTCGCGAGCTTGGCGTTCTTCAGCACCTTGCCCGACGACGTGTCGCCCTTGACGGCCGGTTCCGTGTAGGTGATCTCGCGAACCAGGATCGTCGGCAGTTCGACCGAGATCGCCTTCTCGTTGTAGAACACGACTTCGCAAGCCATGCCGTCTTCGAGGTAGTTCAGCGCTTCGCCCATCATTTCCGCTTCGACTTCGTACTGGTTGTAGTCGGCGTCCATGAACACGTACATCGGATCGGCGAAGTACGAGTACGTCACTTCCTTGCGGTCGAGCACGACGACGTCGAACTTGTCGTCAGCCTTGTAGACCGATTCCTGGCCTGCGTTCGTCAGCAGGTTCTTCATCTTCATCTTGACGACGGCGGCGTTACGGCCCGACTTGTTGTATTCCGTCTTTGCGATGACCCATGCGTCGCTGCCGATCTGCACGACGTTGCCTACGCGGAGTTCCTGTGCGGTCTTCATAAAAAAACTGTCCTGATCCAATCAAATAAATAGGTGCCTGAGCGTTGCACAACGGCTGACGGCGCAAGCGGGGGGCGTTCCGGTGGGTGCCAAGAGCCCCAAACGCGAGCGCTTGCGTGGTCAGCCGTCGGATAACCGCTTATTTTAACTGAGATTTTGCGTATTCCGCCAGCTTTCCGGCGAGATCGCCGACGCCCGCCAGCGCGTCGGCCCAGCATGCCGCGTTGGCGTCCAGTGCGGCACGGTGTTGCAGCAAATCGGCCCAATCGGGCGTGCCGCCGCCGTTCCATGCGTGCCAGAAGCGCTCGAGCGCGGCGCGCGGCGCGTCGGCGAGGCCGGCCGACAGGTGCGCGAGCGCGGCGTCGAGCTTCGGCAGGTGCGCGTCGTCGGCCTGCGGGTAGATGTGCCACACGAACGGCTTGCGCGCCCATTGCGCGCGGACGAACGAGTCTTCGCCGCGCACGAAGTTGATGTCGGCCACCCACAGCAGCGCGTCATAGTCGGCCTGTGGGACGAACGCGAGCCCGTAAGCGGTCAGGTTGCCGGCGGTCGCGCGCGCGCCGGCGCCGAACGATTCGACCCCGAAGAAACGGGCAACGGCCGGCGATATGCGGCCGGCAGGCACGAGCGCGACGACGGGCGAGGGGCCGTCGCGCCATTGCGCGAGCAGCGCGTCGACGGCCGGATTTTCATAGGCGAAGAGGCTGACGACGGTCGTGCCCGGCGCCGGCGGCGCGTCGCCGGTCGCCTGTCGCCACCAGGCGGCGCGCGCTGCCGTGTCGGCTTCGAAGGCCGCGCGGCGCGCGTCGAGGTCGCGTTCCTTCAGCACGCCGCCCGTGCCGGCCGATAGTCCCGGGAAGAAGAACGTCTTCAGCAGCGGGTACCGCGGATGCGGCGACGGCCGCAGATGGAAATCGGCGACCCAGTCCTCGGCGCTCAGGTATTCGAGATTGATCCACACGGGGCGGCGCGCGCGGCGCGCCATTGCCGCGAGATACGCGCCGGGCAGCTCGCACGCGAACGCCTCGATCACGACGTCGGCGATCTCCAGCGCGTCGCCGGCTTCCGCATGCCAGTGTTCGATCACGATGGCGTCGAGCGTCTGCCGTCCGGCATCGGGATCGACCCCCGGCAGCAGCCGCGCGAACGTGCGCAGATCGTCGACGAACAGGCGCACTTGCCAGCCGTGCTCGTGTGCGAGCTGGCGCGCGAGGCGCCAGCACACGCCGATGTCGCCGAAGTTGTCGATCACGGTGCAGAAGAGGTCGCACGCGATCGGTTCGTCGGGTGCGAGCGGCGCAGGGGAGGCAGGGGTGGTGCGGGGCATCGAAGCGGACCGGTGAATGCTCTAAACTGGCGATTCTAATGGACCCGTTCCGCGCCACAAGGCACCCGGATCACGCATGACATCCCCAGAAGCCGCCGACATCCCGTTCGAACCCAAGAAGATCCTCGCGCAGTTGCCGCACATGCCGGGCGTCTACCGCTACTACGACACGGCGGGCGCCGTACTTTACGTCGGCAAGGCGCGCGACCTGAAGAAGCGCGTATCCAGCTATTTCACGAAGACGCAGCTGTCGCCGCGCATCGCGATGATGGTCACGCGCATCGCACGCATCGAGACGACCGTCACGCGCTCGGAGGCCGAAGCGCTGCTGCTCGAGAACAATCTGATCAAGGCGCTCACGCCGCGCTACAACATCCTGTTTCGCGACGACAAGTCGTATCCGTACCTGAAGCTCACCGCGCACCGCTTTCCGCGCATGGCTTACTACCGCGGCTCGGTCGACAAGCAGAACCAGTACTTCGGGCCGTTCCCGAGCGCATGGGCCGTGCGCGAAAGCATCCAGATCCTGCAGCGCGTGTTCCAGCTGCGCACCTGCGAGGATTCGGTCTTCAACAACCGCACGCGGCCATGCCTGCTGCATCAGATCGGGCGCTGCACGGCGCCGTGCGTCGGCGCGATTTCCGAGGACGACTACGCGATCGACGTGTCGAATGCCGCGCGGTTTCTGCTCGGTCGGCAGTCGGAAGTGATGAAGGAGCTCGAGCAGAAGATGCACGCGTTCGCGGCCGAGCTGAAGTTCGAGCAGGCGGCCGCCGTGCGCAACCAGATGAGCTCGCTCGCGACGGTGCTGCACCAGCAGGCGATCGAGGTCGGCAGCGACAGCGACGTCGACATCCTGGCGGTCGTCGCGCAGGGCGGGCGCGTGTGCGTGAACCTGGCGATGGTGCGCGGCGGCCGGCATCTCGGCGACAAGGCGTATTTCCCGACGCACGTCGAAAGTGCGCTGACGCTTGCCGAAGGCGGGCTCGGCGACGAAGCCGAGGCGGCGGACGCAGCCGACGAAACTGCCGCGGCATTGCCCGACGGGCCCGAGGCAGACGCTGCCGCCGCGCGCGACGCGGGGGCGTCGGTGGAGGCCGAGGTGCTCGATGCGTTCATCGCGCAGCACTATCTCGGCAATCGCGTGCCGCCCGTGCTGGTCGTGAGCCACGCGCCCGCGAGCCGCGACCTGCTCGACTTGCTGTCCGAGCAGGCCGGTCACAAGGTCTCGCTGGTGCGGCAGCCGCAGGGGCAGCGGCGCGCGTGGCTGTCGATGGCCGAGCAGAATGCGCAGATTGCGCTCGCACGGTTGCTGTCCGAGCAGGGCTCGCAGCAGGCGCGCACGCGCGCGCTCGCGGAGACGCTCAGCTTCGAATGCGACGATCTTGCCACGCTGCGGATCGAATGTTTCGACATCAGCCACACGATGGGCGAGGCGACGCAGGCGTCGTGCGTCGTATATCACCATCACAAGATGCAATCGGGCGAGTACCGTCGCTACAACATCACCGGGATCACGCCGGGCGACGATTACGCGGCCATGCGGCAGGTGCTGACGCGCCGCTACGAGAAGATGGTCGAGCAGGCCGCGCAGGCGGCGGCCGCCGACGACGCGGCCGGCATCGACGGCGAATCGACGCGCAAGGCCGAGACATCGAGCCTGCTGCCGAACATCGTGCTGATCGACGGTGGCAAGGGGCAGGTCGAGATCGCGCGACAGGTGTTCACCGAACTCGGGCTCGACACGTCAATGCTGGTCGGCGTCGCGAAGGGCGAAGGGCGCAAGGTCGGCCTCGAGACGCTCGTGTTCGCGGACGGCCGCGCGCCGCTCGAACTCGGCAAGGAGAGTGCCGCGCTGATGCTCGTCGCGCAGATCCGCGACGAGGCGCATCGTTTTGCGATCACCGGAATGCGCGCGAAGCGGGCGAAGGCGCGCCAGACCTCACGGCTCGAGGAGCTCGAAGGGATCGGCGCGAAACGCCGGCAGCGGCTGCTCGCGCGGTTCGGCGGGCTGCGCGGCGTGGTCGCTGCGAGCGTCGAGGAACTGGCGAGCGTCGAAGGTATCTCGCACGCACTCGCCGAGCAGATCTACAAACAGCTTCACTGAAGCGGCCGTGCGGCCGGCGGCTCCTGCGCGCGATCTCGCGTTCTTGTGGCAGGCCGGTCGACACGGCACAATTGCAAATCCTTTACTGACCCGCCTGCCATGCCGTTCAATTTCCCGATTTTCCTGACGTGGGTACGGATCGTGCTGATCCCGCTCGTCGTCGGCGTGTTCTATCTGCCGGACACGGTGATGGGCGGCGCGCACCGCAACCTCGCGGCGGCGGCGATCTTCATTCTCGCCGCGCTGACCGACTGGTTCGACGGGTTTCTCGCCCGCAAGTGGAATCAGACGTCGTCGTTCGGCGCGTTCCTGGATCCGGTCGCTGACAAGCTGATGGTGACCGCCGCGCTGCTGATCCTCGTGCAGATTTCGCGGGTCGATGCGGCGATCGCGCTCGTGATCGTCGGCCGCGAGATCGCGATCTCGGCGCTGCGCGAATGGATGGCACAGATCGGCGCGTCGAAGAGCGTCGCGGTCAACCAGCTCGGCAAGTTCAAGACCGCGTGCCAAATGGTCGCGATCCCGATGCTGCTGTACTACGGCCCGCTGCCGCTCGGCATCGCGACGATCGACACGCGCGTGTGGGGCGAGTGGCTGATGTATCTCGCGGCGGTGCTGACGATCTGGTCGATGCTGTACTACATGAAGCTTGCATGGCCGCAGATTCGCGAGCGAGGCGGCGCGTGATCGGCTCCGCATGGTCGATTGCGCAGGTTTTTGGAAAAAGGGCTGGAAAAGCCCTTGACACACGAATGTGCCTTCGACATAATTTCGCTTCTCCGCTGCACGACGAAGTAAGTGTGTGACGGGGAACCAGTAGCGTAGCAATACGCGGGAGTAGCTCAGTTGGTAGAGCGCAACCTTGCCAAGGTTGAGGTCGCGAGTTCGAGACTCGTCTCCCGCTCCAGATTTTTTCTGGCAGCGTGTTGTATGGCAAAGCGCTGCAGATGCAGGACACATGCGGGAGTAGCTCAGTTGGTAGAGCGCAACCTTGCCAAGGTTGAGGTCGCGAGTTCGAGACTCGTCTCCCGCTCCAGATTTTTTCTGGCAGCGTGTTGTATGGCAAAGCGCTGCAGATGCAGGACACATGCGGGAGTAGCTCAGTTGGTAGAGCGCAACCTTGCCAAGGTTGAGGTCGCGAGTTCGAGACTCGTCTCCCGCTCCAGATTTTTCTGGCAGCGTGTTGTACGGCAAAGCGCTGCAGGTGCAGGACAATGCGGGAGTAGCTCAGTTGGTAGAGCGCAACCTTGCCAAGGTTGAGGTCGCGAGTTCGAGACTCGTCTCCCGCTCCAAGTAATGGGGAAGCCACGCTTCCCTTTTTATTTGATGGACTGATGGTCCTCGAATAAAAAATCTGTCGCTTGCCTCCACGGCATCCGGACAGTCCGCTTTTGGCGCGATAGCAAAGCGGTTATGCAGCGGCCTGCAAAGCCGTTTAGGCCGGTTCGACTCCGGCTCGCGCCTCCAGGTAAGAAGAGAAAAAGCCCCGCTTCGGCGGGGCTTTTCTTTTTTCCGCGCCTCATTCGCGCATCTATTCCGCCGGATACGTCAGCGTCACCAACTCGCACTTCGACGTGCTCTTGCCGTCGTAGTCGTAAATCGCGAGCAGATGCTGGCCCTTGCTGTTCAGTATCGGCAGCGTGATCGTCCGCCGATTCGGGTTGCCGCCGCCGGCGGGTTCGTCCGACACCTGTTTACGGATTTCCGATTCGAGGTCCGACGGCGTGTTGATGCCGTTCTCCGGCCCGCGGCTGCGCACCCGGCTGTAGAAATGAAAACCGTTGTCGGTCCAGCCGCGCGGCAGCATGTTGCGCCACTGGTTGTTGGTGACTTCCTTCCACAGCAGATCGGTGTTGCCGCTCAACGCGAACGGCGTCGGACACGCGCCGGCCGCGAATGCTTGTCCGCAGAAAAGCGGGAGGGCGGCAAGCGACCACGCAACGCGTCGGGCCGCGCGGCGCGCGAGGCCGGCATCGCGTCGCGATCCGGCATGGTGCGACAGGACAGGGGGCGTTTTCATACGGCATTCTCCGGTGATGGATCGGTACGCGGCCGTGCTGCGGCCGCTGGGGAATACCGTATCGCTACCGTTCTCGCACAAGAATGCGGCGAACGTCACACGTGCGGTCACGGGGCAAAGGGGCAAGGCCGGGGCCCGGGAAGGCCCGGAGGAGGGGCGACAACGCGCTCCGGTGGGGAGGGGCGATCGCGCGTTGTCGCGGGTGAAGCGATGGGCGTGCTGCGGGACGCGGTACCGCCCGCGTCATCATGAGCATGCCGAACGTTCGGCGATGCCGGTCAGCCGTCGACCGGCCGTGCCGGCGTGTCGAGCCTCAACTGATAGAACGCTGCATCGAGCCAGCGGCCGAACTTGAAGCCCGCTTCGGTGATCGTGCCCGAGTGCGCGAAGCCGAGCCGCGTATGCAGCGCGACGCTGCCGCTGTTGGTCGCGTCGATGCAGCCGACCAGCAAATGCACGTCAGCTTCGCGCGCACGCCGGATCAACTCGCGCAGCAGCAACTCGCCGAGCCCGCGGCCGCGATGATCGCGGTGGACGTAGACGCTGTGCTCGACCGTGTACTTGAACGCCGGGAACGCGCGGAACGTGCCCCAGCTCGCGAAGCCGACCAGCGTGCCCGATTCGTCGACCGCGCCGACGACCGGAAACCCGCCGGCGCGCTTCGTCGCGAACCAGGTGACCATCGCTTCCGGTGGGCGAGGCTGGTAGTCGTACAGCGCGGTGGAGTTCAAGATCGCATCGTTCAGGATCTCGAGAATGGCCGCGGCATGCTCGGCCTCGTTGCAATCGATCAGGCGCACGTCGTCGCGCGGTGTTGGGGAATTCATACGGGCTCCTGCGCCTGTCGGCCTTGAACGGATGACACATTCCGCGCGCCGATGGCGGCGGGGGCATCGCAGATCGCGACGACATAGCGCGCGACGTGCGACGACGGGTTGCTGAAAACCAGAGGTTGATCGACGCGCATGGCCAGACAGTCGCCTTCGTGTAGTTTGTGAAGCTGGTCGCCGAATGTGACGTCGATGCACCCGCGGACGACCCACACCTGTTGATGCAGCGCGCTTTCGCGCCCGCCGGAGTCGTACGCGACGCGCGCGCCGGGCGGGAAATCGACCTCGACGAGCTGGATCGGCGACGGCCAGCCGGGCGGCGACAGATTGCGCCGCACGTACCCGGATGCCGGATCGCGCCACTCCGCCTGCTGTGCGCGCCGCACCAGCGGCTGCGCGGGTGCGTCGTCGCGATCGCCGGCGAACAGCCCGGCCAGCGACACGCCGAGACCGGCCGCGAGCTTGTCGAGTACGACGGCCGTCGGGCTCGCCGACGCGCGCTCGATGAGCGAGATCATCGAACGGCTGACGCCGGAACGCGCGGCGAGCGCATCGAGCGTGTAGCCTCGCAGCGTGCGCAGGTCGCGCACGCGCCGGGCGATGCGTTCGTTGATGCCGGTGTCGTCGGCGGGGGCGGCGGTTGATTCTTGCATGATGGATTTATTGTCCAGCAAGCTGGAATTTGATGTCAACGGGATTCCTGCTGTCGCGGGTCGACGATTCGCTGTCGGCTGCGTGCTTGCCCGACGACCCGGGTGAGCGTAATATACGAAACAGCTATATTTCGTTTAATTAGAGACACATGGGAATCATCAAGATATCCGAGCACATGCACGAACGGCTGCGCTCGACCAGTACCGCGCTGAGCCGTTCGATCAATGCACAGGCGGAGCACTGGCTGCGCGTCGGGATGCTGGCGGAGCTCAATCCGTCGCTGTCCTACGGCGATATCTGCCGGATGCTGATCGAGACCGAAGCGCGCGGCGGCGATGCCCGGCCGACGGAGCCGGTCGCCCACGGCATCGAGCAGGTGGCGTGATGGCGAGACGCGAAATCCCGATCCGCGGTGCCGCGGAAATCGCCAAGTCGCGCGAGGCCGCGAAGCTCGCGTCCCAGGTGCTGACGATGATCACCGAGCACGTGAAGCCGGGCGTCACCACCGACGAGCTGGATGCGCGCTGCCGCGAATACATCGTTGACGAGCTTCGCGCGATCCCGGCGAACATCGGCTACCACGGCTATCCGAAAACCCTGTGTACGTCGGTCAATCACGTGGTCTGTCACGGCATTCCGTCGTCGCGGCCGATGCGCGACGGCGACATCGTGAATCTCGACATCGCGGTGATCAAGGACGGCTGGTTCGGCGACACGAGCCGCATGTACTTCGTCGGCGAGCCGGGCGAACTGGCGCGGCGCCTCGTCGCGACGACCTACGAGGCGATGCATGCGGGCATCCGCGCGGTTCGCCCGGGCGCGACGCTCGGCGACGTCGGCTACGCGATCCAGCAGGTCGCACATCGCGAGGGTTTCAGCGTGGTCCGCGAGTATTGCGGGCACGGGATCGGCGACGTGTATCACGACGAGCCTCAGGTGCTGCACTACGGCCGCCCGGGCACCGGCGTGCCGCTGCGGCCGGGGATGATCTTCACGATCGAGCCGATGCTGAATGCGGGCAAGCGCGATACGCGCGTGCTGGCCGACGGCTGGACGGTCGTCACCAAGGACCATTCGCTGTCCGCTCAATGGGAGCACATGGTCGTCGTGACGGAGCAGGGCTTCGAGATCCTGTCGGACGACGTGAAGCCGCCGGCGTTCGCGGCGCTGTCCGGCACGCACGCGGCCTGACGCGCGGCATGCCGCACGCAGCGGCGCAACGAAAAAGGGCCCCTTCATGGGGCCCTTTTCATTTGGCGTCGCGCGGCACGATCAGCAGATGATCGTCTCCACCGCCGCGACCCGCAGCGCCACGCGGCTCAACCGGGGCTCAACCGGGGCTCAACCGGGGCTCAACCGGGGCTCAACCGCGCGCCTTCTGCCATGCGTGTTCGACGAATACGCGGCACAGCGCTTCCATCCCGTTGCGGTCTTCGTCATCGAAACGTGCGGCAACGGGGCTATCGACGTCCCACACGCCGATCAGCGTGCCGTCGGCGGCCACCAGCGGCACGACGATTTCCGATTCCGACGCGGCATCGCAGGCGATATGGCCGGGGAATTCGTGCACGTCGCGCACGACCTGCGTTTCGCGGGTCTGCGCGGCCGTGCCGCACACGCCCTTGCCGAGCGCGATCCGAACGCACGCGGGCTTGCCCTGGAACGGGCCGACCACGAGTTCCGTCCCGTCGAAGAAATAGAAGCCGGCCCAGTTCAGGCGGTCGAGCGAGTGATAGACGAGCGCGGAGAAGTTCGCGGCGTTCGCGGTGAGGTCGCGTTCCGACTCGACGAGCGCGCGTGCCTGCTCGACGAGCGTTGCATAGAGTTCGGCCTTGGAGGCGTGAGGGGCGGTGGACAGCGTGAACATGGCTGAAATGCGAAAAGGGTTGTGGGCAGCGAGGTTGTGAAAAGCGCGATGCGCGTTCCGCAGTCTACGGCACGCGCGGCCTGTTTGCAGCGCGTGGTTCGCGGGCGCGGTGGTGAACGCGCAGCGCCGTCGCTCAATCAGGTTCGAGCTCGGCGAACCGCTCGGCCAGGAAATCGAGCAGCGCGCGCACCGCGGGCAGCAGCCCGCGCCGCGAAGCGAATACCACGTGCACGATTTCGCGCCGCGGTGCCCAGTCCGGCAGCACGATCGCCAGTTCGCCGCGCGCGACTTCGTCGCGCACCATCATCGTCGGCAATTGCACGATGCCGACGCCCGCGACGGCCGCCGCACGCAGCGCGAGCATGCCGCCCGTCACGAGCCGCGGCTGGTGATGGATTTCCGCCTGCGCGCCGTCGGGGCCGCGCAGCCGCCATACGTGCGTGGCCTGCGGCACGCCGTGATCGAGGCTCGGCAAGCGGGTCAGGTCTGCGGGGACGGCCGGCACGCCACGTTCGCGCAGCAACGCGGGGCTCGCGACGAGACACTGTCCGCGCTCGGCCAGCACGCGCAGCGCGAGATCGCTGTCCTCGAGCGGCGGCGGGCGCACGCGAATCGCGACGTCGATCCCTTCGCCGACGACGTCGACGCGCCGGTTGGTCGCCTCGAGATGAATCTCGACGCGCGGGCACGTGACCATGAACGCGGCGATCATCGCGCCGACCAGCGAATCGAGCAGCACGACCGGGCAACTGACCCGCACGATGCCGCGCGGCTCCTCGTGCAGCAGCGCGATCGCCTCGTCGGCGGCGTCCGCTTCGACGAGCATCGCGCGACAATGCGCGTAATAGGTCTGGCCGACGTCGGTGACGGTGAAGCGGCGTGTCGAGCGCTGGATCAGCCGCATGCCGAGCCGAGCTTCAAGCAGCGCGATGCGGCGGCTCAGCTTCGATTTCGGCATGTTCAGCGCGCGTCCGGCCGGCGCGAAGCCGCCGTGCTCGACCACCTGCACGAAGTAATAGAGATCGTTCAGATCCCGTTCGTTATCGTTCATCAAATAGAACGCTGAGTGCGATTTTGGCAGTCTACCGCATCGATCGTTCCACCTCTATATTCCTTCTCAGGATGCGAAACACGGGTTTCGCCGCAATTCGGAGAAGGCAAATGAAGAAGATCCAGGGTGTGTACAGTGCGCCGCGCGGTCATTGGGTCGGCGACGGTTTCCCGGTGCGTTCGATGTTCAGCTATCAGTCGCACGGCACGCATCTGAGCCCGTTCCTGCTGCTCGACTACGCCGGTCCTGCGAACTTCGAGCCGGCTTCGGTGCCGCGCGGGGTGGGGCAGCACCCGCACCGCGGGTTCGAAACGGTGACGATCGTCTATGACGGCGAAGTCGCACACCGCGACTCGACCGGCGCGGGCGGCGTGATCGGCCCGGGCGACGTGCAGTGGATGACGGCCGCGAGCGGGATCCTGCACGAGGAGTTTCACTCGGAAGCGTTCACGAAGCGGGGCGGCCCGCTCGAGATGGTGCAGCTGTGGGTGAACCTGCCCGCCGCCGACAAGATGGGTGCGCCCGGTTATCAGACGCTTCTCAACGCGGACATCCCGGTGGTCGAATTGCCGGACTGCGCCGGTCGCGCGCGGATCATCGCGGGCGAGTTCGACGGGCGGCGCGGCCCGGCCCGCACGCACACGCCGATCGATGTGTGGGACGTGCGGCTTGCAGCAGGCGGCCGTGCACGGTTCCCGATCGCCGAAGGGCGGACGCTCGCGGTGGTCGTGCTGAGCGGGACATTGCTGGTGAACGGCGAGACGGTCGCCCGCGAAGCGCAGTTCGTGCAACTGAGCCGCGACGGCCGCGACGTCGAGATCGAAGCGAACGGCGATGCCAAGCTGCTGATTCTGAGCGGCGAGCCGATCGATGAGCCGGTCGTCGGTTACGGGCCGTTCGTGATGAACTCGCAAGAGGAAATCCGGACCGCGATCGACGATTTCAACAGCGGCCGCTTCGGCCAGATGCCGGTGTGACGGACAGGCCCCGCGCAATGCGGGGCTTTTTTTCATGCGCGTGACCCGTCCTGAAATAGGTTGACACTTTTTCGCCGAAACGAAGAGGTGCCAAATGGAGCAAGGGATCAAGCGG
>NZ_LOWY01000004.1:0-3769 GCF_001524185.1 Burkholderia sp. FL-7-2-10-S1-D7
GCGCCCGCCTTCGCGAGCTCCAGTGCGATTTCCTTGCCGATGCCGCTTGCGGCGCCCGTGACGACTGCGGTCTTGCCGGTCAGATCTGCTGCCATGTCCGTCTCCTTCCGTTATCGGATCGAAAAAGCGCGCCCCGCTGCTTCCGCTTTCGTCGCGCGGTCGTGCAGATGGGCCAGCCGCTATTGTGCACGATCGGCCCCGCCGTTCGCGCGCAAAACGTCTAAGCTTAAGATCGGTTTCGAGTCGCGGGAGACGCCCATGCACTATCGACGGCTAGGCCGCTCCGGCCTGCAGATCAGCGAGCTTTCGCTCGGCTCGTGGGTCACCTACGGCAACCAGGTCGATCAGCGGGTTGCCCGCGAATGCCTTGCGGCGGCCCGCGATGCGGGCGTCAATTTCTTCGACAACGCCGAGGTCTATGCGGGTGGCAAATCCGAGGAAATCATGGGCCAGGCGCTCAAGTCGCTCGGCTGGCCGCGCATCAGCTACCTCGTGTCCACCAAGTTCTTCTGGGGACTCGCGGAAGCGCCGAACCAGTACCACACGCTGAACCGGAAATATCTGCTGAACGCGATCGACCACTCGCTGCGCCGGCTGCAGCTCGACTATGTCGACCTCGTATACTGCCATCGCCCCGATCCGAACACGCCGATCGAGGAGACCGTCTGGGCGATGAGCGACATGATCGTGCGCGGCAAAGCGCTGTACTGGGGCACGTCCGAATGGAGCGCCGACGAGATCCGCGCCGCGTACGAAATTGCCGAGCGGCACCATCTGCACAAGCCGGTCGTCGAGCAGCCGCAGTACAACCTGTTCCACCGTACCCGGGTCGAGCAGGAATACGCGCGGCTCTATGACGACTACGGCCTCGGCCTGACGACCTGGAGCCCGCTGGCATCGGGGCTGCTCACCGGCAAGTACCGGAACGGTGTACCGCCGGGTAGCCGCGCGCAACTGCCGGGCTACGACTGGCTCCGTGCGCGGCTGACGGATCCGGCCAGCAACGACGTGGTCGAACGGCTCGGCGCGATCGCGGCCGAGCTCGACTGCAGCACTGCCCAACTCGCGATCGCATGGATACTCGCGAATCCGCGCGTGAGTTCTGTCATTACGGGCGCCTCGCGAGTCGAGCAGATCGGCGACAACATGCGCGCGCTCGACGTTGTCGCGAAGCTGACGCCGGAGGTCAAGCAACGTATCGAAGAGGCCGCCGGCGACACATTCGAGTAAGGCGGCTCACGCCCACTCGCGTACAATACGCGGCCGCAGTGGTGCGCGGCCCAGCGGCCGCACGCAATCGTCCGTTTTCATCGATTCATCCTTCGTTTCAGGCAGCCAGCCATGCTCAGTTATCGTCACGGTTTTCATGCAGGCAACCACGCGGACGTGCTCAAGCACGCCGTCGTCGTCCAGCTGCTGCGCTACCTGAACAAGAAAGACAAGTCGTACTGGTACATCGACACGCACGCCGGCGCCGGCGTGTATTCGCTGCGCGACGGTTATGCCGCCAAGACGGGGGAATTCGACACCGGCATCGGGCCGCTATGGAACGAAAAGAACCTGCCCGAGGTGCTCGGTGATTACGTCGACGAGGTACGCGCGCTGAACGACGACGGCGAGCTGCGCTACTATCCGGGCTCCCCGTATCTCGCATGGCGATCGATGCGCGAGCAGGACCGGATGCGTCTGTTCGAAATGCACACGACGGAAATCGACGTGCTGCGTCACAACTTCCGCGATGCGGGGCGCCGCGCGATGATTTACGCCGGTGACGGCTTCGAGGGCATCAAGGCGCTGCTGCCGCCGCCGCCGCGACGCGCGCTCGTGCTGATCGATCCGTCGTATGAGGACAAGAAGGACTACGCGCGCACGGTGGCTTGCGTAACCGAATGCCTGAAGCGTTTCGCGACCGGCTGTTACGCGATCTGGTATCCGCAGGTTGCGCGGGTGGAATCGCAGCGTTTTCCGGAACAGCTCAAGCGCCTGCAGCCGAACAACTGGCTGCACCTGACGCTGACGGTATCGAATCCGCCGACAGGCGGCCTGGGCCTTTACGGCAGCGGAATGTTCATCCTGAATCCGCCGTACACACTCGCGCAGAGCATGAACGAGGCGCTGCCCTATCTCGTCGAACGCCTCGGACAGGACAGCGGCGCCCGGTGCCAGATCGAGCACCGCGGGAACTGAGCGGACGTCGTGCCGCTATCGTTGCGGTGTTGGCGTGGGTCTCGGCTGATTGGCCGGCGACACGCCCCAGCCCGGCACATTGATATACGGCGCGACAAACAGCGGGATCGATGAAGTCGATCCCTGCCCGGCCGGCGCTCGCATGCCTGCGGGCTCGACGATTGGCTCTGACGATAACGGAGCCGTTTGCAACACCAGGCCGCCCCTGCCATCCTGGATCCCACGTTGCGTATCGAGAATCAGCGGCTTGGACGACGTCGCCGCACCGGCCGCCACGCCGTGAGCCAGCGCGAGAACCCCCAGAACGAGACGCGCGCGGGAAACGTGATGCACATCGAGACGCAAGCGCATGGTCGTATTCTTCCGGTTAAAAACAGGCCCATACCATAGCGCCGCGCCGACGATTTCGCCAGATCAAGCGCACAAAAAACAAAGCCCCGTCAACACGGGGCTTGCTTTTCGTTCGGTGCCACACGGCACCTGACGGTGACTCGATTACAGCGAGTAGCCGTTGGTTTCGAGCGAGCGAATGCGGCTCTCGAGCTGGACGATGTCCGACGACGTGGCGAGGTATGCCTCACGGCGCTCACGTTCTGCGGATTCGAACCAGTTGCTCAGCTTTTCAACGATGTAGGCGATCATGATGTTCTCCAAGGAAGAGGGACCCCTGGCGAATCGAGATTCAGGGATTTCCCGTATAGGGTTATCCCGAATTATAGCGACGCCGCACCAAGATGCCAGTGAAATGCTTGCATGGCCGCCATTCCGTTTTGGAATGCATTGTGAAGCAATCGTTTTAACTCACTGATTTTTATGAATATTGAATCGAGGTCTCTTTTCGGCCTCGAGGGCATGCACTAATCTGGTTCACCGAGCGGTTCGGCCAGGCGCGCCAAGATCGGGCATTCAGGTCGTTCGTCACCATGGCAGTGCGCGGCGAGATCGGCTAGCGTATTGCGCATGTCGCTCAGTTCCGCGATGCGTTTGTCGAGTTCGGCGACGTGTTCGAGGGCGATCGACTTCACTTCGAGGCTGGCGCGGGCGCGGTCCTGCCAGAGCATCAGCAACTTGCGGATATCCTCGACGAGAAAACCGAGCCGCCGTGCCTGACGGATGAAGCGCAGGATATGGACTTCGTCCGAACCGTAGATCCGGTATCCGGCGTCGCTCCGCTTGCTGGGCGCAAGAAGACCGACCTGTTCGTAGTACCGGATCATTTTTGCGCTGACGCCGGATTCGCGCGACGCGTCGCCGATATTCATTCCCTGCCCTCTCTCCATCAAGCACTGGTTCGAACATGAACGTCGGGGCAAGTAGCCGTCGACGACACTTCGATCGTATCAAATCGCGAGATTTCGTTCCGGTGCGGACGTGACGACGGAATCGACCGCAATCAGGATGAGTTTATTGGGGTGGGTTGCGGCGAGATCTGCCGGTTCAAGACAGCATGCAGTCTGCAAGACGGAGACAGCTCTCGGCCATCTCGCCTATTTCCGTCGCTGAAGTGCAAAAACCCCCGCCTTTCGGGCGGGGGTTTCTGGCTTAGGGAGCCTGACGATTACCTACTTTCACACGGGAATCC
>NZ_LOWY01000005.1:0-58415 GCF_001524185.1 Burkholderia sp. FL-7-2-10-S1-D7
GAAATACAAAACGCCCGATGCGGTGCATCGGGCGTTCTAGCGCCTGGATACTGTCAACCTATTCCAGGACTTGACAGCGGAAGCCTTGCCGGAGCAACACGGCGCGGGCGCCAGCGCGAACCTCAGTCTTCGTCGTCGAAGTCGGATTCGTCGATCCAGTGGGCCTGGATCGCTTCGAGGATCTTTTCGCCCGAGTGCGCCGGATCGTCGGTGAAGCCATCCAGAGCGATGACCCATTGGCGCAGGTCGACGAAATTGACCTTCTGCGGATCGACGTCCGGATGCTTTTCTGCCAGCGCGATGGCAATTTCGCGCGAATCGGTCCATTTCATCGCTTGCTCTCCCGTATGCGCGGCGAGTCCGCCCCGCCGATCCGTCAGTGATTTTCCTTCGCGTGGTTGATCGAGTACTTCGGGATCTCGACCACCAGGTCCGAATCTTCCTTCACGATTGCCTGGCACGACAGGCGCGACGTCGGCTCGAGGCCCCATGCCTTGTCGAGCAGGTCGTCTTCGTCCTCGTCGGACGGATCGAGATCGTTGAAGCCCTCGCGGATCACCACGTGGCAGGTCGTGCATGCGCACGACTTCTCGCATGCATGCTCGATCTCGATCCCGTTGTCGAGCAGGTTGTCGCAAATACTCTTGCCGGGCGTCGCGTCGATCACTGCGCCGTCCGGGCACAGTTCGACGTGAGGCAGCACCACCAGTTGAGGCATGTCCGTTCCGTCAGTCAGGGTGCGGCGGCTGGCGCCGCACGGTTCAATATCGTGCGGGCCGTCGCCGGCCCGCGTGCAATTCGTTCAGATCTCGTCGAGCCGTCGGCCCGACAGTGCGCGCTTGATGCTCTTGTCCATCCGGCGCGCCGCGAATTCGTCGGTGCCGTCGGCCAGTGCCTTGGTCGCGGTTTCGATCGCGTCCGTGTCGTCGCCCTGCGCGACCGTGCGCAGCGCCGCGACGAGCGCGTCGACCTGCGTGCGTTCGGCGTCATCGAGCAATTCGCCGTCGGTCGCCAGCGCCGCCTGCGTCGCCTCGATCATCCGCTCGGCCTCGACCTGGGCTTCGCGCAGCGCGCGTGCCCGCATGTCGATCTCGGCGGTCTTGAAGCTGTCCTCGAGCATCTTCGCGATGTCGTCGTCGGCGAGGCCGTACGACGGCTTCACGACGACCGACGCCTCGACGCCCGAATGTTGTTCGCGCGCGAACACCGACAGCAACCCGTCCGCATCGACCTGGTAGGTCACGCGGATGCGCGCCGCACCGGCCGTCATCGGCGGGATGCCGCGCAGTTCGAAGCGCGCGAGCGACCGGCAGTCGGCGACGAGCTCGCGCTCGCCTTGCACGACGTGGATCGCCATCGCGGTCTGGCCATCCTTGAAGGTCGTGAATTCCTGCGCACGCGCGATCGGAATCGTCGAATTGCGCGGAATGATCTTCTCGACGAGACCGCCCATCGTCTCGACGCCGAGCGACAGCGGGATCACGTCGAGCAGCAGCCAGTCGTCGCCGCTGCCGCGATTGCCGGCGAGCAGGTCGGCCTGGATCGCCGCGCCAAGCGCGACGACCTGGTCAGGATCGAGATTGACGAGCGGCGGCTGGCCGAAATGCTTCGCGACCGCCTCGCGGATCACCGGCATGCGCGTCGCGCCGCCGACCAGCACGACACCCTTGATGTCGGCCGGCGTGACCTGCGCGTCGCGCAATGCCTTGCGGGTCGGCGTCAGCGTACGCTGCACGAGCGGCTCGACGAGCGCGGCGAACGTGTCGTGCGAGATCGTCTGCTCGAGCCGGGCACCGTTCGACAGCGTCACGTCGAGCGACGCCTGCGGCGCGGACGACAGCGCTTCCTTCAGCACGCGCACGCGATCGAGCAGCAGGCGCACGTCCTCGGGCGCAAGCGCCTTCGCATCGATGCCGGCGTGCGCGAGCACGTGGCCAAACAGCGCGTGGTCGAAATCGTCGCCGCCGAGCGCGGAATCGCCGCCCGCGGCCAGCACTTCGAACACGCCCTTGGTCAGCTTCAGGATCGACAGGTCGAACGTGCCGCCGCCGAGGTCATACACCGCGTAGAGGCCTTCGGCCGCGTTGTCGAGACCATAGGCGATCGCGGCCGCGGTCGGTTCGTTCAGCAGGCGCAGCACGTTGATGCCCGCGAGACGCGCGGCGTCCTTCGTCGCCTGGCGCTGCGCGTCGTCGAAGTACGCGGGCACCGTGATCACCGCGCCGACCAGTTCGTCGCCGAGCGTGTCTTCCGCGCGGTAACGCAGCGTCGCGAGAATCTCGGCCGACACTTCGACCGGGCTCTTCACGCCGTCGATCGTGCGGATCTGCACCATGCCCGGGGCATCGACGAATTCGTAAGGCGCGTTCGCCGCGCCTTCGACCTCGGCCTTGCCGCGGCCCATGAAGCGCTTGACCGACACGATCGTGTTGCGCGGATCGGTCGCGGCCTGCTCCTTCGCTTCGTGGCCGATGCGGCGGCCGCCCTTCTCGAGATAACGGACCACCGACGGCAGCAGCACGCGGCCCGCCTCGTCCGGCAGCACTTCGGGCACGCTGTTGCGCACGGCCGCGACGAGCGAGTTCGTCGTGCCGAGATCGATCCCGACAGCGAGTCGCCGCTGGTGCGGCGCCGGCGCCATGCCCGGTTCGGAAATTTGCAGTAAAGCCATCTTGGTTCGTTCGGGCGCTCGGCCCGTTTGCTGCGCGTGCCGCGAGGCACGCGGTTAAGTTTCGAGGCGCTCGATCTGCGCGCCCACTTCCGACGCGACCCGTTCGATGAACATCAGCTGACGCACGGCTTCGGCGGCGGCCTGGTCGGCTGCGCTGTCGAGCAGCGTGCCGAGGCGCTCGAGGCGCACGCGCTTTTCGTCGCGCAATTCGGCGAGCAGCGCATCGAGCGCGTCGACGTTGCGGGCGGCCGCGGCATCCTCGATGCCTTCGCGCCACTCCATCTGCTGCATCAGGAACGCGGGCTCCATCGCGGTGTTGTTTTCGGCACCGATGTCGACGCCGCGCAGCGACAGCAGATAGGTCGCGCGCTTCAGCGGATCGCGCAGCGTGCGGTAGGCTTCGTTCGCACGGGTCGCCCATTGCATCGCGATGCGCTTTTGCGCGTCGCCGGCCGCCGCGAAGCGATCCGGGTGGACCTGCGTCTGCACCGTGCGATACGCGCTGTCGAGCGCAGCCTCGTCGAGCGCGAATTGCGCCGGCAGGTGAAACAGATCGAAGTGGCTGTCTTTCAGCGAAACCATCGTCGCGTTCAATTCCGGTTCGTCGCGCGGCAAACGCCGCACATTAAAAAGGCGGCTCGTGCCGCCTCTTGCCCGCATCGCGCGGATACCCGCGTCACACGCGGAACGATTCGCCGCAGCCGCACTCGTCCTTCACGTTCGGGTTGTTGAACTTGAACCCTTCGTTCAGGCCTTCGCGTGCAAAGTCGAGCTCGGTGCCGTCGATGTACGCGAGGCTTTTCGGGTCGACGACGACCTTCACGCCATGGCTCTCGAACACCTGATCCTCGGGGGCCAGCTCGTCGACATACTCGAGCTTGTACGCGAGCCCCGAGCACCCGGTCGTGCGAACGCCAAGCCGCAGGCCCACACCCTTGCCGCGACGGACGAGGTATTTCTGGACGTGTTGTGCTGCTTTTTCGGTCAGTGTAATTGCCATGATGTCCTTGCCGCGGCGCGCCACCCGGGCCCGCCGCGTTCCTTCACAAGCCGCTCGATGCCGCTCAGGCCGCTGCCTGATCGCCTTCCTTCGTGTCGTGGCGCTTCTTGTAGTCGGCCACGGCTGCCTTGATCGCGTCTTCCGCGAGAATCGAGCAGTGAATCTTCACCGGCGGCAGGGCCAGCTCTTCGGCGATCTGCGTGTTCTTGATCGACAGCGCCTCGTCGAGGGTCTTGCCCTTCACCCATTCGGTCACGAGCGAGCTCGACGCGATCGCCGAACCGCAGCCGTACGTCTTGAACTTTGCGTCTTCGATCACGCCGTCCGCGCCGACGCGGATCTGCAGCTTCATCACGTCGCCGCAGGCCGGCGCGCCGACCATGCCCGTGCCGACCGCGTCGTCGTCTTTCGCGAACGAACCGACGTTACGCGGGTTTTCGTAGTGATCCAGAACCTTGTTGCTGTATGACATGACTCAGACTCCTTGACTCGTTACGTCTGCGTGCGCAAATCGGCCCGCGAATGTATTCAATGCGGTGTTCAGTGTGCTGCCCATTCGATCGTGGACAGATCGATGCCTTCCTGGTGCATTTCCCAGAGCGGCGACAGTTCGCGCAGCTTAGCGATCTTGCCGTTCAGCAGTGCGATCACGAAGTCGACTTCCTGCTCCGTCGTGAAGCGGCCGACCGTGAAACGGATCGAGCTGTGCGCGAGTTCGTCGTTGCGGCCGAGTGCGCGCAGCACGTACGACGGCTCCAGCGACGCCGACGTGCACGCCGAACCCGACGACACCGCGACGTCCTTGATCGCCATGATCAGGGACTCGCCTTCGACGAAGTTGAAACTGATGTTCAGGTTGTGCGGGACACGGTGCTCCATGTCGCCGTTCACGTACGTTTCCTCGATCTGCGACAGGCCGCGCAGCAGCTTGTCGCGCAGCATGCGGATGCGCTCGTTCTCGGTCGCCATTTCTTCACGCGCGATGCGGAACGCTTCACCCATGCCGACGATCTGGTGCGTCGCCAGCGTGCCCGAACGCATCCCGCGCTCGTGGCCGCCGCCGTGCATCTGCGCTTCGATGCGCACTCGCGGCTTGCGGCGCACGTACAGCGCGCCGATGCCCTTCGGGCCGTAGGTCTTGTGCGCCGAGAACGACATCAGGTCGACCTTCAGCTTCGCGAGGTCGATCTCGACCTTGCCGGTCGATTGTGCGGCGTCGACGTGGAACACGATGCCCTTCTCGCGGCAGATTTCACCGATCGTCTCGATGTCCTGGATCACGCCGATCTCGTTGTTCACGTGCATGACCGACACGAGGATCGTGTCCGGGCGCAGCGCGGCCTTGAACACGTCGAGGTCGATCAGGCCATCTTCCTTCACGTCGAGATAGGTGACTTCGAAGCCGTCGCGCTCGAGCTCGCGGCAGGTGTCGAGCACGGCCTTGTGCTCGGTCTTCACCGTGACGATGTGCTTGCCCTTGCCCTTGTAGAAGTTCGCGGCACCCTTGATCGCGAGGTTGTCCGATTCCGTCGCGCCGGACGTCCAGATGATCTCGCGCGGATCCGCGTTCACGAGCGCGGCCACCTGCTCGCGCGCTTCCTCGACCGCGCGTTCCGCGTCCCAGCCGTATGCGTGGCTGCGCGACGCCGGGTTGCCGAACTGCTCGCGCAGGTACGGCACCATCTTGTCGACCACGCGCGGGTCGACCGGCGTCGTCGCGCTGTAATCCATATAGATGGGCAGGTGGAGAGTCTCTTGGGTCATCTGTCGCTCCGGGAATTCTGTGCAGGGACTATGTGCGTTATGGGGTGTGCGGCGCGTTCGCGCTCACGAAGTCGCGATGTTGAACACCGAATTGGGACCGAGCGGCATCGTGCGCACGGGTTCGGCCGGTGCCGCGACGGGCTCCGGCGTGCGCCGGTCGCGCAGCACCGCGGGTGCGCCCTCGCGTGCGCGCTGCTGATCGACGAGATCCTGCAGCGATACCGAATCGAGGTATTCGACCATTTTCTGGTTCAGGGTCGACCACAGCTCGTGCGTCATGCAATGGCCGTCGGGCTGCTTCGAGCCGTCGCACGTGCCTTTGCCGCCGCACTGCGTGGCGTCGAGCGGTTCATCGACTGCGATGATGATGTCGGCGACGGTGACGTCCTGCGCGCGGCGCGCGAGGTTGTAGCCGCCGCCCGGGCCGCGCACGGATTCGACGATTTCATGCCTGCGCAGCTTGCCGAACAGCTGTTCGAGATACGAGAGCGAAATCCGCTGGCGCTGGCTGATGCCTGCAAGCGTCACCGGGCCCTGCTCCTGGCGCAGTGCCAAGTCAATCATCGCCGTGACGGCGAAACGGCCTTTGGTGGTGAGTCTCATGGTGTCTAGGGGACTGCAATCTTGACGATTTTGGTCAAGTATAAATATTTGACGATTTTAGTCAAGTATCCATGTCTTCGAAAGGGTATTCGCAGATCGCTGAATACCTCGCCGCGATCAGTGCAAGGCGCCGCTCCGGAGGGTATCGAGCAGGCCCGCGCACGCGCGCTCGACCTGGTCGAGCACCTGCTCGAAGCCCTGCGTGCCGCCGAAATAAGGATCCGCCACTTCAACCTCGGCCGCGCCCGGCGCGAATTCCATCAGGAGGCGCACCTTGTCGCGATGCTCGGGCGGGCAGCGCCGCCGCAATTCCGCGAAATTGGCCTCGTCCATCGCCAGCAGCAGATCGAAGCGCTCGAAATCCGCCGCGCTCACCTGCCGCGCCCGCAGCGCCGACAGGTCGTAGCCGCGCGTGCGCGCCGCCGCCTGCGCGCGCGTGTCGGGCGGCTCGCCGACGTGCCAGTCGCCCGTCCCGGCCGAATCGACCGCGATCCGGTCGGCCAGCCCGGCCGCGTCGACCTGGTGGCGCATCACGCCTTCCGCCGTGGGCGAACGGCAGATGTTGCCGAGACAGACGAAACAGATCGAAACGCGGGTCATCGCACTCTCGAAAAGCCGCGGTGAACCGCGTGGAAGAAGAACGCGCCATTATACAAAGGCGCCCGGAATCGCGCCGCCGCGCAAAGCGACGGCGGCGTGCCTTACAGCGCCTTGGGTGCGGCGAGCACGACGTCGCCGGATGCGGCCGGCAACGGCTTCGCCGCGTCGCCGACCAGCCCGAACGACACCGCGCGCGCGAGTTCGGCCGATGCCTGATGAACGGCGATCGGGCCACGCGACGGCGCGTCGGCCATCGCGTGCAAATAAGCGACCGCGGCGAGCGGGACGACGATTGCCAGCGGCCAGTACATCGATATTGTCTTTCTCATGATGCGGCTCCTTGACCTCATGCCCCGAAACCCGATTCCGGGGACTACAGGCAGGATTCTATAGACCGCACCTATCGAGATAAATACATGAATAGCGAACGCTCTGTTGCCGCTCGATGAACAGTCGTCAGCCGAGGTGGCTTTGGGATGCCGCGTACAGTTCGCGGAACGTGCGCCCGGTCGGCGTCGGCATGTCGCGGGTGTCCATCCAGCCGCCCATCATTGGCAGGCGCCGCAGCGTGCCGCCATTGCCGCCCAGCCGCTCGAGGATGCGCACCGCGAGCTTGGTCGTCAGCGCATACAGCACCGGCCGGCGCGCGACAAAGCCCCACGCGGCGAGCGCGGCGCGCTCGCGCCACGGCCGCAGATGCCGCTCGACCTGTTTCTCGCGCAGCGTACGCAGCAAGTGCGACAACGGGATCCCGACCGGGCACACGCTGTCGCATTCGCCGCACAGCGTCGCGGCCTGCGGCAAGTCGAGCGCTCGGTCGATCCCCACGTAGCTCGGTGTCAGCACCGAGCCCATCGGGCCCGGATAGACCCATCCGTACGCGTGCCCGCCGACCTTCTGATATACCGGGCAGTGGTTCATGCATGCGCCGCAGCGGATGCAACGCAGCATCTCCTGGAATTCGCCGCCGATCAGCCCCGTCCGACCGCCGTCGACGAGCACCACGTAGTTGTGCTCCGGGCCGTCCTCGTCGCCGAGGCCGCGCGGCCCGGTGAGCAGCGAGAAATAGTTCGAGGTCTTCTGCCCGGTCGCCGAGCGCGGCAGCAGACGCATTGCGGTCGCGAGATCCTCGAGCGTCGGCAGCACCTTCTCGATGCCGGTCACCGCGACATGCACGCGCGGCATCACCGTGCACATCCCTTCGTTGCCTTCGTTCGTGACGACCGCGACCGACCCCGTCTCGGCGATCACGAAGTTGCCGCCCGTCACCCCCATGTCGGCCGACAGGAAATGCGGGCGCAGCACCTCACGCGCCTCGCGCGTCATGTCGGGGATCTCGGTCAGCCGCTCGCGGTGGTGCGTGCGCGCGAACAGGTCCGCGATCTCGTCCTTGTCCTTGTGCACGACGGGCGCGATGATGTGGCTCGGCGGCTCGTTGTCGTTGATCTGCAGGATGTATTCGCCCAGGTCCGTCTCGATCGACTGCACGCCCATCTCGGCGAGCACGGCGTTCAGGCGCATTTCCTCGGACACCATCGACTTCGTCTTGATGACTTTCTTCACGTCGTGGCGTCGCGCGATGTCGGCGACGAGCCGCGCGGCGTCGGCGGTCGTTTCCGCGAACAGCACCGTCGTGCCGCGCCGCGTCGCCTCGCGCTCGAACGCCTCGAGCCACACGTCGAGATTCTCCAGTGCACGGTTGCGGCGCGCCTTCAGCGCGGCGCGCGTCGCCTGGAAGTCGATCTCGGTCATCGCGTCGGCGCGTGCGGACACGAACTTCGTCGACAGCTTCTTCAGGTTCTGCTGCAGGCGCTGATCGGCCAGCTTCTGGCCGGCACGGGCCTTGAAATGCATCGATTGGACTTGCATCGCGGTATCGGGGAAAAATGAGCGGAACCGGGCGTCAGACGTCGCCCGCCAGCACCTGCGCGACGTGCAGCACGCGCGTGTCGCGGTCGCCCGTGCGGCGCAACCGCCCTTCGATGTTCAGCATGCAGCCGAGATCGCCGAGCACGACAGCGCCCGCGCCGGATGCGCGGACATTCGCGCATTTCTCGTCCGCGATGGCCGCCGAAATGTCGCCGTACTTGACCGCGAACGTGCCGCCGAAGCCGCAGCAGTGCTCGCAATCCTTCATCTCGGTGACGGCCACGCCGCGCTGCGCGAGCAGCGCGCGCGGCTGCACCTTCACGCCGAGCTCGCGCAGGCCCGAGCACGAGTCGTGATAGGTGACCGGCCCCGTGAATTCGCCGGGCGCGAGCGTCACCTTCGCGACGTTCGCGAGGAAATCGGTCAGTTCATAGACTTTCTGCTGAAATCGCGCATAGCGCCCCATCAGTTCGGGGTCGTCGCGGAACAGGTCGCCGTAGTGCGTGCGGATCATGCCGCCGCACGAGCCCGACGGCGCGACGACGTAGTCGAACTGCTCGAACTCGCGCAGCGTCTTTTCGGCGAGATCGCGTGCGAGCGCGCGGTCGCCGGAGTTATAGGCCGGCTGGCCACAGCAGGTTTGCGCGGGCGGTACGAACACCTCGTAGCCGGCTTCGCGAATCAGTTTCAGCGCGGAAAAACCGATTTCCGGACGCATCAGGTCGACCAGGCAGGTCACGAACAAACCGACTCGCATACGCGCTCCTTCGAGAAAACGGCTCTCATTATCCGCCGTTTGGCCGGCGAGACCAACGCCGGCGCGCATGCAAGCGCGCACGACTGGAAACGAGGACTTCCTCGAACGGCGTTCGCTTTTTTCACGATACGAGATACAATCGACGCAACACCGCTTGATGCGTCAACCGATTCTCCCCCCGACATGAGCCAACCCACCCCGGATTCCAAAACGTCGATCCAGGTGATCGAACGCATGATGCGGCTGCTGGACGCGCTCGCCGCGCACAGCGACCCCGTCAGCCTGAAGGAGCTTGCGCAGCGCACCGAACTTCATCCGTCGACCGCGCACCGTATCCTCAACGACATGGTGACCTGCCGCCTCGTCGACCGCTCCGACCCCGGCACCTACCGGCTCGGCATGAGGCTGCTCGAGCTCGGCAACCTCGTGAAGGCGCGCCTGTCGGTACGCGACGCCGCGCTGATGCCAATGCGCGAACTGCACCGCCTGACCGGCCAGACCGTGAACCTGTCGGTACGCCAGGGCGACGAAATCGTCTATATCGAGCGCGCGTATTCGGAGCGCTCGGGGATGCAGGTCGTCCGTGCGATCGGCGGCCGCGCGCCGCTGCACCTGACATCGGTCGGCAAGCTGTTTCTCGCGGTCGACGAAACGTCGCGCGTGCGCGCCTACGCGACGCGCACCGGGCTGTCCGGTCATACGCAGAACAGCATTACCGACATCGCGAAGCTCGAGCGCGAACTGACGCTCGTGCGCCAGCAATCGTGTGCGCGCGACAACGAGGAACTGGAGCTGGGCGTGCGCTGTATTGCGGCCGGCATCTACGACGACTCGGGCAAGCTCGTCGCGGGCCTGTCGCTGTCGGCACCGGCCGATCGCCTGCAGGACGCGTGGCTCGGCCAGTTGAGCCGCACCGCCCTCACCATTTCGGAATCGCTCGGCTACCGGCCGGAGCCCGCGAAGGACGCCGAAGGGCTGCAACGGCACGCATGACCCGCACCGCCCGCCGCACGGCGGCCGGACGAAAAAAAGCCCCGCGATTGCGGGGCTTTTTGTTTGCGGCGACGGCACGGCGGCGAACCGCCGTGGCGCGATCAGGTACCGCCGTTCGCCGTGTTGGCCGCCGTCAGGCGCTCGCCGCCGCCGGCGTCGAGCCAGTTGCGCAGGCGCGCCGCGTCGGCGAAGCGCGAGTACTTGCCGAACGAATCCAGCAATACCATCACCATCGGCCGGCCGTGGATATTCGCCTGCATCACGAGACATTCGCCCGCCTCGTTGATGAAGCCCGTCTTCTGCAAGCCGATGTCCCACGAGCCGTTGCCGCGGATCAGCGCGTTCGTGCTGTTGTAGATCAGGTTGCGCTTGCCCGTATTGACTTCGTACGTGCGGTCGGTCGAGAACTGGCGAATCATCGGGTACTGGTACGCCGCATTGACCATCTTCACGAGGTCGCGCGCGCTCGACACGTTCGAGCTCGACAGGCCCGTCGAATTCTCGAAGTGCGTGTCGTTCATGCCGAGCGACTTCGCCTTCGCGTTCATCGCGGCGACGAACGCCGGACGGCCGCCCGGGTAGTAGCGCGACAGCGCGGCAGCGGCACGGTTTTCCGACGCCATCAGCGCGATGTGCAGCATGTCCTCGCGCGACAGGACCGAGCCGACCGACAGGCGCGAGCCCGTGCCTTTCTCGTAGTCGCGGTCTTCGTCGGTGACTTCGATCTGGTCGGTCATCGGCGACTTCGAGTCGAGCACGACCATCGCCGTCATCAGCTTCGAGATCGACGCGATCGGCACGACCGCATGCGAATTCTTGTCGAACAGCGGCTCGCCGGTGTTCTGGTCGACGACGTACGCGACGCTCGAGCGCAGCGCGAGCGCGTCCGGCGTGTCGTGCAGGCCGAATGCCTGACCGACCGTCGGGCGACGCGGCTGGAACGCGACCTTGCGCACCGCACCACGGTGGCTGTGTACGTTCGACGCGAGCGTCGCGCGCTTGCGCGTGGCCTTCGGCGCATCGGCCGCGACGTTGGCGGATTTCGCGGAGGCGGCCTTCACCGTCTTCTTCTTCGCCGAGGAAGTGGAAGCGGCTTTCTTGGCGGCCTGGTGGGTCTTCGCAGTGGCGGCAAAGGCGTCAGCGGGCGCGACGGACGCAGCGGTCGCCAGCAAGGCGACGGCGACCGACACAGCCGTGCCGAGCGTCATGCTCTGCAACAATCTGCGCGGTGAAAACGATTCGGCTTTCATTGGGGTCTGGACAAAGCGGGCGGGAGTTTCCGCAAGTGTAGTTAAAGCTGAAAAAAAGAGCAATATTAGGCACTTACCGATCGTCGTTAAACCGGAATGTAAGGGTCGACCAACGACGAGTCGATCAACCCTCCCGCTCCCATCGAAAAAATTGATGAGATGCGCCGCCCAACAGCACCCGTCTCCCGATTACCACACGGTTAATTGAGATAACGTCACTTTGGCGACGAATTAAAGCGGGGAAAGTACGTACCCGGCGCTCGGTGTGCCAGCGGCACCGGTGTCGACCGCGGCGGCGGCACGTAGCCACGGCACGCGCATTGAAACGGCGCGCTTTTCGACAGGACCAGAAGCATAACGTTCCACATGCCTGTCAGGTTTACCTGTGCATGATCATGGTGCGCCGCGCCTTCCCCTGCCAGGTGCGCACCATGTGGGAACACGCCTGAAACCGATTCCGGACGGCCATGATAACTCGTTGTTTTATCGATAATTTGTCGCGATTGTGCAACGCACAAAAAATGCTTGACAAGCGTTTTCTCTGCCCTAAAATATGACTCATTGCTGCGTTGCACAAAGCACGCGGCTCCGAGGTTCCCCAGTGTAGTGCCCCTTACCCCTGCGATCGACGCGATCGCTTTTCAGGAGCTTGACATGTCCTTGCTGACCCCCGAGCAAATCGCCGCCGCACAGAAAGCCAACCTCGAAAGCCTGTTCGGTCTGACGACCAAGGCGTTCGAAGGCGTCGAAAAGCTGATCGAACTCAACCTGCAGGTCGTGAAGTCGTCGCTGGCGGAAAGCCAGGAAAACGCGCAGCGCCTGCTGTCGGTGAAGGACGCACAGGAACTGATCGCACTGCAAGCGAGCCTGTCGCAGCCGGTCGCGGAAAAGGTGCTCTCGTACAGCCGTCACCTGTATGAAATCGCCTCGTCGACGCAAGCCGAGTTCGCGAAGGTTGCCGAAGCGCAATTCGAAGAGCAGAACAAGAAGGTCCAGGCACTCGTCGACAACGTCGCGAAGAACGCCCCGGCCGGTTCGGAAACGGCTGTCGCCGCACTGAAGTCGGCACTGAACGCAGCGAACACGACGTACGAAACGGTCCAGAAGGCTGCCAAGCAAGCCGTCGAGATCGCCGAAACGAACTTCAACGCGGCTGCCGCTGTCGCGACGAAGGCTGCGAGCGCTGCTGCATCGCGCCGTTCGAGCAAGCCGGCCGCGTAAGCGTCCCCTGCTCCTGAAAAAGCCGCGCACTGCGCGGCTTTTTCGTTTCCGGCGTCGGAACATCGGGGCATCCAGCCGTCGCCGTTGCGTTGGTGCATTGCCGTCGGCTGCGGGCAAAAGAAAACGCCGCCGTCCGGATATCCCGGGCGGCGGCGTTTTTCGTAGCCGGAACAAGGCCAGCACAAGGCCGGCCATGCCGGTCGCGTTACTTCTTGCGTTGCGGCGGCAGGTCCGTGCAGACGCCTTCGTACAGTTCGGCGGCCATGCCGACCGATTCGCCGAGCGTCGGGTGCGGATGGATCGTCTTGCCGATGTCTTCCGCGTCCGCGCCCATTTCGACGGCGAGGCACACTTCGCTGATCAGGTCGCCCGCGTTCAGGCCGACGATGCCGCCGCCGATCACGCGATGGGTTTCCTCGTCGAAGATCAGCTTCGTGAAGCCTTCGTCGCGGCCGTTCGCGATCGCGCGGCCTGAAGCGGCCCACGGGAACACGGCCTTGCCGTATTTGATGCCTTCGGCCTTGCACTGGTCTTCCGTCTTGCCGGCCCAGGCCACTTCCGGATCGGTGTAGGCTACCGACGGGATCTGCAGCGCGTCGAAGTACGCCTTCTCGCCGTGCGCGGCTTCCGCTGCGACGTGGCCTTCGTGCACGGCCTTGTGCGCGAGCATCGGCTGACCGACGACGTCGCCGATCGCGAAGATGTGCGGGACGTTCGTGCGCATCTGCTTGTCGACTTCGATGAAGCCGCGGTCGGTGACCGCGACGCCGGCCTTGTCGGCACCGATCTTCCTGCCGTTCGGGCTGCGGCCCACCGCGACGAGCACGAGGTCGTAGCGCTGCGCTTCCGCCGGCGCCTTCTCGCCCTCGAACTTGACGTAGATGCCGTCTTCCTTCGCTTCCGCGCCGACCGTCTTGGTCTTCAGCATCACGTTGCCGAAGCGCTTCGCGTTGTACTTTTCCCAGACCTTCACGAGATCGCGGTCCGCGCCCATCATCAGGCCGTCCATCATTTCGACGACGTCGATCTCGGCGCCGAGCGTCGAGTACACCGTCGCCATTTCGAGGCCGATGATGCCGCCGCCGATCACGAGCATGCGCTTGGGCAGCTGGCGCAGTTCGAGCGCGCCCGTCGAATCGACGACGCGCGGATCTTCCGGCATGAACGGCAGCTTCACTGCCTGCGAGCCGGCGGCGATGATCGCCTGCTTGAACTTGACGACCTTCTTGCCGTTTTCGCCCTGCACTTCCATGTGATACGGATCGACGAATGCGCCGACGCCCGTGACCACTTCGACCTTGCGTGCCTTCGCCATGCCGGCGAGGCCCGTCGTCAGCTTCTTGACGACGCCGCCCTTGAAGTCGCGCAGCTTGTCGAGATCGACTTCCGGCTTGCCGAACGTGATGCCGTGCGACGCGAGCGCCGCGGCTTCCTCGACGACGAGCGACGTATGCAGCAGTGCTTTCGACGGGATGCAGCCGACGTTCAGGCACACGCCGCCGAGCGTCGAGTACCGTTCGACCAGCACCGTCTTCATGCCGAGGTCGGCGGCGCGGAACGCGGCCGAGTAGCCGCCGGGGCCGGCGCCGAGCACGAGCATGTCGCACTCGATGTCGGCGGCGCCTGCGTAGCTGCCGGCTTGCGGCGCGGGTGCAGGAGCGGCTGCAGCAGGTGCCGGAGCAGCCGCTACGGGCTTGGCTGCTTCGGGTGCTTTCGCGGGCGCGGCGGCGCCGGCCGCTGCTTCGACGATGGCGATGACCGTGCCTTGCGAGACTTTCTCGCCGGCCTTGACCTTGACTTCCTTGACTGTGCCGGCGACGTCGCTGGGCACTTCCATGGAGGCTTTGTCCGATTCGAGCGTGATGAGCGTTTGCTCTTTTTCGATCACGTCGCCCGGCTTCACGTTGACTTCGATGACATCGACGCCGCTGAAATCGCCGATATCCGGAACCTTGACTTCGATGAGACTCATTACTGTCCCCTTCTTGATTAGCTGCAGACAGAGAGGGAGTTGCTCGCGGAAGAACTACGGCCTGGCGAGAGGACGTGCACTTGGGCAGGACCACCTTTGCCGTCCGCCCAAGGACGCGCCTTTCTTTTGGTTACTTTTCTTTGGAAGACAAAGAAAAGTAACCGCCGCCCCGCGCAGGGGCGACGCTAGCAGACCGTCAAGAAAGCCAGTTCAACGACGAGGCACGGATAACCGACAAAAAACCACGCCCCGCGAGCAAACCCCCCGCTCATCAAAGAATGATGCGACGGAAATCGGCGAGCAACGCACCGAGATACGCATTGAACCGCGCGGCTTCCGCGCCATCGATGACACGATGGTCATACGACAGCGACAGCGGCAGCGTCAGACGCGGCACGAACTGCTTGCCGTCCCACACCGGCTTCATCTGGCCGCGCGACAACCCGAGGATCGCGACTTCCGGCGCGTTGATGATCGGCGTGAAGTGGGTGCCGCCGATCCCGCCGAGCGACGAGATCGAGAAGCAGCCGCCCTGCATCTGGTCCGGCTTGAGCTTGCCGTCGCGCGCGGCCTTCGACAGCTCGGCCATTTCCTTCGCGATGTCGACGAGGCCCTTTTTATCCGCGTCGCGGATCACCGGCACGACGAGACCGTTCGGCGTGTCCGCGGCGAAACCGATGTGGTAGTACTGCTTGAACACCAGGTTGTCGCCGTCGAGGCTGGCGTTGAAGGTCGGGAACTTCTTCAGCGCGGCGACGACTGCCTTGATCACGAATGCGAGCATCGTGAATTTCACACCCGCCTTCTCGTGCTCCTTGTTCAGTTGCACGCGCAGCGCTTCGAGCTCGGTGATGTCCGCTTCGTCGTTGTTCGTGACGTGCGGGATCATCACCCAGTTGCGATGCAGGTTCGCGCCCGAGATCTTCTTGATTCGCGACAGCGGCTTCGCCTCGAACGGGCCGAACTTCGAGAAGTCGACCTTCGGCCACGGCAGCAGGTTCAGCTCGCCGCCGCCTGCCGGCGCGGCTGCTGCGACCGGCGCTGCGCGCTGGCCCGTCATCACGCCCTTCACGAAGCTCGTGATGTCGTCCTTCGTGATACGGCCCTTCGGACCGCTACCCTGCACGCGTGCGACTTCGACGCCGAGTTCGCGCGCGAACTTGCGCACGGACGGCGATGCGTGGCTCGCGCGATACTCGCCCGACGGTGCGGCGGCGGGCGCGGCAGCAGCCGGAGCCGGCGCAGCCTTCGCGGGTGCCGGTGCGGCGGCGGGTGCCGGCGCGGCAGCGGCCGGTGCCGGTGCGCTCGCTTGCGGCGCGGCGGCAGGCGTTGCGCCGGCGGCGTCGAGCAGCACGATCAGCGTGCCTTCCGACACCGAATCGCCTACCTTGACCTTGATTTCCTTCACGACGCCGGCGGCCGGGCTCGGCACGTCCATCGTCGCCTTGTCCGATTCGAGCGTGACGAGCGACTGCTCCTTCTCGACCGTGTCGCCGACCTTCACGCCGATCTCGATCACCGGGACGTCCTTGTAGTCGCCGATGTCGGGTACCTTCACCTCGAGCGTGCCGCCCGCAGCAGCGGGTGCGGCAGCCGGCGCTGCTGCAGCCGGTGCCGGCGCTGCCGCCGGAGCGGGGGCTGCTGCCGGCGCGGCCGCGCCGTTCACCTGCGCTGCGGCGCCGCCTTCGAGCAGGATGATCAACGAGCCTTCCGACACGGAATCGCCCACCTTGATTTTCACTTCCTTGACCGTGCCGGCTGCCGGGCTCGGGACGTCCATCGTCGCCTTGTCCGATTCGAGCGTGACGAGCGACTGCTCGGGCTCGACCGTGTCGCCCACCTTCACGAGCACCTCGATGACGGGCACGTCCTTGTAATCGCCGATATCCGGCACCTTCACTTCGATCGCTTGACTCATCTTTTTGTGTCTCCATGGCCGCGCGCGCCCCTCCCGGAAGCGGCGCGCGGCATCACACGGCGCGTGTGCGTTAAACGGTCATCGGGTTGGGCTTCGACGGATCGAGGTTGTACTTGGCAATCGCATCCGCGACCACCTTGCGCTCGATCGTGCCTTCGTCGGCCAGCGCGTTCAGCGCGGCGACGGTGACCCAGTGACGGTCGACTTCGAAGAAGTGACGCAGCTTCTCGCGGGTGTCCGAACGACCGAAACCGTCCGTGCCCAGCACGACGAAGCGGCGATCGACCTGGCCGCGGATCTGGTCGACCAGCGCGCGCACGTAGTCGGTCGATGCGATGACCGGACCCTGCGTGTCCTTCAGGCACTTCTGCACGTGCGACAGGCGACGCTCCTCGGTCGGATGGAGCAGATTCCAGCGCTCGACTTCGTGGCCTTCACGCGCGAGTTCGGTGAAGCTCGGCACGCTCCACAGGTCGGCCGCGACGCCCCAGTCGTTCTTCAGCAGGTCGGCGGCAGCGATCACTTCGTTGAAGATCGTGCCTGCGCCGAGCAGTTGCACGCGCGGCGCCTTCTGATCGGCGTCGGCCTTCTTGAACGCGTACATGCCCTTGATGATGTCGGCCGCCACGTGCTCGCCCTGCGGAATCGCCGGGTGCTCGTAGTTCTCGTTCATCACCGTGATGTAGTAGTACACGTCTTCCTGGTCCTGCACCATGCGGCGCAGACCGTCCTGGATGATCACCGCGAGTTCGTAGCCGAACGTCGGGTCGTAGCTCACGCAGTTCGGCACCGATGCCGCCCACAGGAGCGAGTGACCGTCTTCGTGCTGCAGGCCTTCGCCGTTCAGCGTCGTGCGGCCCGCGGTGCCGCCGAGCAGGAAGCCGCGCGAGCGCATGTCGCCCGCCGCCCATGCCAGGTCGCCGATCCGCTGGAAGCCGAACATCGAATAGAAGATGTAGAACGGCACCATGATCTCGCCGTGCGTCGAATACGACGTCGCCGCCGCGATCCAGTCGCACATGCCGCCCGCTTCGTTGATGCCTTCCTGCAGGATCTGGCCGGTTTCCGATTCCTTGTAGAACATCAGCTGGTCGGAATCTTCCGGCACGTACTTCTGGCCTTCCTGGTTCCAGATACCGATCTGGCGGAACAGGCCTTCCATGCCGAACGTACGCGATTCGTCCGGGACGATCGGCACGACGCGCTTGCCCAGCGCCTTGTCCTTCAGCAGGATGTTCAGGATCCGCACGAACGCCATCGTCGTCGAGATCTCGCGGCCTTCGCCCGTGCCCTTCAGCAGCGGCTCGAATGCGTCGAGCGCCGGCACCGGCAGCGACGTCGCCTTCTCGCGGCGGTGCGGCAGGTAGCCGCCGAGGTCCATGCGCTTCTGGCGCATGTATTCGAGTTCCTTCGAGCCTTCCTCGAACTTCAGGTACGGCACGTCGGCGATCTGCTCGTCGGTGATCGGCAGCCGGAACTGGTCACGGAACTTCTTCAGTTGCTCGACCGGCAGTTTCTTCTGCTGGTGCGTGATGTTCATCGCCTGGCCCGACTCGCCCATCCCGTAGCCCTTGATGGTCTTCGCGAGGATGACGGTCGGTGCGCCCTTCGTGTTCGTGGCTTCGTGGAAAGCCGCGTAGATCTTGTGCGGATCGTGGCCGCCGCGGTTCAGCGCCCAGATGTCGTCGTCCGACCAGTCGGCGACGAGTGCCTTCAGTTCAGGCGTGTTGAAGAAGTGCTCGCGCACGAACGCGCCCGATTCCGACTTGTACGTCTGGTATTCGCCGTCGACCACTTCCATCATGCGGCGCATCAGCGCGCCCGTCTTGTCGCGCGCGAACAGCGCATCCCAGCGGCTGCCCCAGATGACCTTGATCACGTTCCAGCCGGCACCGCGGAATTCCGATTCCAGTTCCTGGATGATCTTGCCGTTGCCGCGCACCGGGCCGTCGAGACGCTGCAGGTTGCAGTTGATCACGAACACGAGGTTGTCGAGCTTCTCGCGGCTCGCCATGCCGATCGCGCCGAGCGATTCCGGTTCGTCCGTCTCGCCGTCGCCGAGGAACGCCCACACCTTGCGGCCTTCCGTCTTCGCGATGCCGCGCGCCTGCAGGTACTTCATGAAGCGCGCCTGGTAGATCGCCATGATCGGACCGAGACCCATCGACACCGTCGGGAACTGCCAGAAGTCCGGCATCAGCCACGGGTGCGGGTACGACGAAATGCCGTTGCCGTCGACTTCCTGGCGGAAGTTGTCGAGCTGCTCTTCCTTCAGGCGGCCGAGCAGGAACGCGCGCGAATACACGCCCGGCGACGAGTGGCCCTGCACGAACACGAGATCGCCGCCGTGCTGGTCGGACGCCGCGTGCCAGAAGTGGTTGTAGCCGACGTCATAGAGCGTCGCGGCCGACGCGAACGATGCGATGTGGCCGCCGACGTTCGTATCCTTGCCCGCGCGCAGCACCATCGCCAGCGCATTCCAGCGCGTGTACGAACGGATGCGGTGCTCGATATCCTGGTCGCCCGGGATCTTCGCCTGGGCTTCGACCGGGATCGTGTTGATGTACGGGGTGTTGGCGGAGAACGGGAGGTGTTCGCCGTGCATGCGGGCGAATTCGATCTGCTTTTCGATCAGGTAGTGCGCGCGGCCAGTGCCCACGGAGGAGATCACGCCATCGAGCGACTCGAGCCATTCAACGGTTTCTTGCGGGTCGTCGTCACGATCGGCGGCGACATATTTCATCACTTCGTTCGGTACAGCGGACATTCTCGTCTCCTGGGTCCTGGAATGTGAGGATCGCTCTCGTGCAGACGCCGCGACGCGGCCGGCTGCGGGCAAGCTCCGACGGATTGTAATGAGCGTGTACGACCACGCGCAACTAAATTTTCGAATTATGAGATCTTTTCTCGTAATGCGGAATATTGCTGCGCTGCACCCTCGCTTCGGGCCTCTCCGGCACGCGCCGCAAGCACAAATCCGTTTCCGTTCAACATATCCGGTATGGGTTTTCCATGTATTGCGCTGCGCTACAATCCTGCCATGTTGACCGATCGGCTTTTCGCACGCTCGGCGCGACCGTCGGGCCCGCCGGCGGAGTCGCAGCCGTCCCGCTGGCACCACGGACCGTGGTGGTCCAACTCCTATTTGCTCACGCCGCTGCTGTCGATCCTCGTGTTCCTCGTGGTGATGAGCCTGATTCTATGGAGCCTCAATCGCCGCGAACAGCAGCAGCAGGAAGACACCCTGTTCCGTAACGTCGCGTGGGCGCAGCAGCAGATCCGCCTGTCGATGACGGGCGCGCAGGAGCAGTTGCAGGCGCTGTCGCGCGATCTCGCGTCCGGCCGCCTCGACCAGAACGCATTCCAGATGGCCGTCGCGGACGTGATGCAGACGCATCCGGAAATCCTCTACCTGAACTGGTACACCGCGCCCGGCGTGCAGCGCTGGCCGACCGTGCACCCGCCGCTGCTCGGCCAGCGGCTCGCGAAGCCCGGCGACGCGCAGATGCAGGACGCCGTGCGCGGCGCGTACGACGAAGCGCGCACCACGCGCCGCCAGGCCTATTCGCCGCTGATCTACGACGACTTCGGCAACGGCTTCATCACGCTGCAGACGCCCGTGATGCGCGGCGACCGCGAATATCTCGGCTCGATCGCCGCGGTGTTCTCGGTCGAAGGGATCCTGAAGCACGACATCCCGCAGGAGCTGTCGTCGAAGTACAAGATCTCGATCACCGACTCGAACAACCGCGAGCTGTCGTCCACGTCGACGCGCCCGCGCCTGCCGCGCGACTCCCACTACGACCTGCCGCTCGATCCGCCCGGCCAGGGGCTGACCGTGCGCGTGTACGCATTCCCGCAGCTCACGAACCTGACCAACAATACGCTCGTGTGGCTCGTCGCGGGGTTGTCGTGCTTCGTGCTGTGGAGCCTCTGGAGCCTGTGGAAGCACACGCGCCAGCGCTTCGAGGCGCAGCAGGCGCTGTACGCGGAAGCGTTCTTCCGCCGCGCGATGGAAAACTCCGTGCTGATCGGCATGCGCGTGCTCGACATGCACGGCCGCATCACGCACGTGAACCCGGCGTTCTGCCGGATGACCGGCTGGGACGAGAGCGACCTCGTCGGCAAGGTCGCGCCGTTCCCGTACTGGCCGCGCGACGCCTACCCGGAAATGCAGCGCCAGCTCGACATGACGCTGCGCGGCAAGGCGCCGAGCTCGGGTTTCGAGCTGCGCGTGCGACGCAAGAACGGCACGCTGTTCCATGCGCGCCTGTACGTATCGCCGCTGATCGACAGTTCGGGCCGCCAGACCGGCTGGATGTCGTCGATGACCGACATCACCGAGCCGAAGCGCGCACGCGAGGAACTCGCGGCCGCGCACGAGCGCTTCACGACGGTGCTCGAAAGCCTCGACGCCGCCGTGTCGGTGCTCGCCGCCGACGAGGCCGAGCTGCTGTTCGCGAACCGCTACTACCGCCACCTGTTCGGCATCCGTCCGGACGGCCACCTCGAGCTGTCCGGCGGCGGCTTCGACCGCGCGCAGGCGTCGTCCGACTCGATCGACATGGTCGACGCGTTCGCGGGCCTGCCGGCCGCTGCGCTGACGAGCAGCACGGCCGATGCGCAGGAGGTGTACGTCGAGAGTATCCAGAAGTGGTTCGAGGTGCGCCGCCAGTACATCCAGTGGGTGGACGGCCACCTCGCGCAGATGCAGATCGCGACCGACATCACGACCCGCAAGAAGGCGCAGGAACTCGCGCACCAGCAGGAAGAGAAGCTGCAGTTCACGAGCCGATTGATGACGATGGGTGAAATGGCGTCGTCGATTGCTCACGAATTGAATCAGCCGCTCGCCGCGATCAACAACTACTGCTCGGGCACGCTCGCACTCGTCAAGAGCGGCCGCGGCACGCCCGAGACGCTGCAGCCCGCGCTGGAAAAGACCGCGCAGCAGGCGCTGCGCGCGGGGATGATCGTCAAGCGGATCCGCGAATTCGTGAAGCGCAGCGAACCGAAGCGCCAGCCGGCGCGCGTCGCGGACATCGTCGCCGACGCCGTCGGGCTCGCCGAAATCGAGGCCAGGAAGCGCAGGATCCGGATCGTCACGGAAATCCTCGCAAGAATGCCTATTATTTATGTCGACCCCGTGCTGATCGAGCAGGTGCTGATGAACCTGATGAAGAACGCGGCCGAGGCGATGGCCGACGTGAAGCCGGCGTCGGCGGACGGCGTGATCCGCGTCGTCGCCGACATCGATGCGGGCTTCGTCGACATCCGTGTGATCGACCAGGGGCCGGGCGTCGACGAAGCGACCGCCGAGCGCCTGTTCGAACCGTTTTACAGCACCAAGTCCGATGGCATGGGCATGGGGCTGAACATCTGCCGTTCGATCATCGAATCGCATCGGGGGCGTCTGTGGGTGGTCAACAATGTCGAACCGGACGGCCGCATTTCCGGCGCGACATTCCACTGCAGCCTGCCCATTGGGGAACCCGCTGATCTCGGCCAAGGGGGGCGCGAGGCATCGGCATCACATACCGTTACGGGAGAACTATGAATAGCCCTGTCACCACCACTCAGGAAACTGTCTTCGTCGTCGACGACGACGAAGCCGTACGGGACTCGCTGCGCTGGCTGCTGGAGGCGAACGGCTATCGCGTGCAATGTTTCTCGAGCGCCGAGCAGTTCCTCGATGCCTATCAGCCGGCGCAGCAGGCCGGCCAGATCGCCTGCCTGATCCTCGACGTGCGGATGTCGGGCATGAGCGGCCTCGAGCTGCAGGAGCGCCTGATCGCGGACAACGCCGCGCTGCCGATCATCTTCGTCACGGGCCACGGCGACGTGCCGATGGCGGTGTCGACGATGAAAAAGGGTGCGATGGACTTTATCGAGAAACCGTTCGACGAGGCCGAGCTGCGCAAGCTCGTCGAGCGGATGCTCGACAAGGCCCGAAGCGAAAGCAAGAGCGTCCAGGAACAGCGCGCCGCGAGCGAGCGCCTGTCGAAGCTGACCGCGCGCGAGCAGCAGGTGCTCGAGCGGATCATCGCCGGCCGGCTGAACAAGCAGATCGCCGACGATCTCGGGATCAGCATCAAGACGGTCGAAGCACACCGCGCGAACATCATGGAAAAGCTCAACGTCAACACGGTTGCCGACCTGCTGCGCCTCGCGCTGTCGAAGAAGCAGGCCTGACCGTTGCGCGGCCGCCGGGCACCTGCCCGGCCGGCCGCACCACCGCACGACTGAGCCGCGCGATGCGGCCCGCTCGCACGGCACGTGCCCGGCGCCGCCTCCCGGGGCGCCGGCACTGCCGCCATGACGCTTTCCTTGTATTCGCTGTCGGACGACGGCAGGCGACCGGTATAATTGCGTGCTTTGCTGCGGCGTTTCGTGCGCCGCACGCCCGCATTCCAACTTCCCGGCAAAACCACCACCATGACAGCCCTCCTCATCGACGGCAACGCCCTCTCGAAGACCTTGCGCGCACAGGCCGCCGAACGCGCCGCCGCCCTGACCGCACGCGGCCACCAGCCTGGTCTCGCGGTGATCCTCGTCGGCGCGAACCCCGCGAGCGAAGTCTACGTGCGCAACAAGATCAAGGCGTGCGAGGACAACGGTTTCTTCTCGCAGAAGGATACGTACCCGGACACCCTGTCGGAAGCCGACCTGCTCGCGCGCATCGACGAACTGAACCGCGACCCGAAGATCCACGGCATCCTGGTCCAGCTGCCGCTACCGAAACACATCGACAGCCACAAGGTGATCGAGGCGATCGCGCCGGAGAAGGACGTCGACGGCTTCCACGTCGCGAACGCCGGCGCGCTGATGACGGGCAAGCCGCTGTTCCGCCCGTGCACGCCGTACGGCGTGATGAAGATGTTCGAGGCGCATGACATCCCGCTGCAGGGCGCGAACGCGGTCGTGATCGGCCGCTCGAACATCGTCGGCAAGCCGATGGCGATGCTGCTGCTCGAAGCCGGCGCGACCGTGACGATCTGCCACAGCAAGACGCGCGACCTCGCCGCGCACACGCGCCAGGCCGACATCGTGGTCGCCGCGGTCGGCAAGCGCAACATCCTGACGGCCGACATGGTCAAGCCCGGCGCGACGGTGATCGACGTCGGCATGAACCGCGACGACGCGGGCAAGCTGTGTGGCGACGTCGATTTCGCCGGCGTGAAGGAAGTCGCCGGCCACATCACGCCGGTGCCGGGCGGTGTCGGCCCGATGACCATCACGATGCTGCTGATCAACACGATCGAAGCCGCCGAGCGCGCCGCCGCGGCTGCCTGAGCGCCGCCCGATTGCTCTGCCCGCCCAGCCGGCGCGCATTCGCGCGCCGGCGTCTCGCCGGTCGCCCGCCGCGGCCGCGCCGTCGCACTGAATTCCCCCGTATCCGACCCCGTGCCGAGCGCATCCAATCGCGTCGTTAGAAACTAACGATTGGAAAGCGCGCGATGCGCCCCAATAATGTCGGTATCGGGCGCCGCCGCATCGCGCCTCACCCTTTTCACCCCGGTTCATCCGGCAACAGACAGGGAGTCTTAATGTCCGCCAGCGCCAACACCAATCCGCTCCTCGATTTCTCCGGCCTGCCCCGCTTCGGCGAAATTCGTCCGGAACACGTGACGCCCGCGCTCGACACGCTGCTCGATGCCGCCAACCGCGCGGTCGACACCGCGAGCGCGCCAGCGACGCCGGCGACATGGGCCGCGATCGTCGAGACGGTCGAGCAGGCGACGGAGCCGCTCGGGCGTGCATGGGGCGTCGTCGGCCACCTGAACGCGGTCGCCGATACGCCGGAGCTGCGCGCCGCCTACGGCGAAAACCTGCCGCGCGTGACCGAGTTCTGGTCAAGCGTCGGCCAGAACCTCGCGCTGTACGAGAAGTACAAGGCAATCGCCGCGAGCGCCGAATACGCGACGCTGTCCGCCGAGCGCAAGAAGATCCTCGACAACGCACTGCGCGATTTCCGCCTGTCGGGCGCCGAGTTGCCCGAGGACCAGAAGCCGCGCTTCGCGGAACTGCAGGAGCAGCAGGCCGCACTGTCGAAGGCGTTCTCCGACCACGTGCTCGACGCAACCAACGCGTATGCGTATTTCGCGCACGACGAAGCCGAGCTGGCCGGCCTGCCGGGCGACGCGATCGAAGCGGCCCGCGAAGCCGCACAGAAGGAAGGCAAGGAAGGCTGGAAGTTCACGCTGCACTTCCCGTCCTACTTCCCGGTACTGCAGTACGCCGAGAACCGCGCGATGCGCGAGACGCTGTACCGCGCGTATGCGACCCGCGCATCGGAACTCGGCCCGCAGTACGGCGGCGGCAAGGCCGAGTGGGACAACACGGCGATCGTCGCCGACGAACTGAAGCTGCGCCGCGAAGAAGCGCAGATGCTCGGCTACCGCAACTTCGCCGAAGTGTCGCTCGCGCCGAAGATGGCCGAATCGCCCCAGCAGGTGATCGCGTTCCTCGAGGATCTCGCGACGCGCGCGCGACCGCACGCTGACAAGGACTGGGACGAACTGCGCGCATTCGCCGCGAAGGAACTCGGTCTGGCCGAGCTCGCGCCGTGGGACGTCGCGTTCGCGGCCGAGCGGCTGCGCCAGCAGCGCTACGCGTTCTCGGAAAACGAGGTCAAGCAGTACTTCCCGGAACCGGCCGTGCTGAAGGGCCTGTTCACCGTCACCGAAACGCTGTTCGGCGTGCGGATCAAGCCGGACGACGCACCGGTGTGGCACAAGGACGTGCGCTTCTTCCGCGTGGAGAACCGCGACGGCTCGCTCGTCGCGCAGTTCTATCTCGACCTGTATGCACGCGAAGGCAAGCGCGGCGGCGCATGGATGGACGACGCGCGTTCGCGTGCGAAGCGCGGTAATGCCGTGCAGACGCCGGTCGCGTACCTGACCTGCAACTTCTCGGCACCGATCGGCGGCAAGCCTGCATGCTTCACGCACGACGAAGTCATCACGCTGTTCCATGAATTCGGCCACGGGCTGCATCACATGCTTACGCGCGTCGACGAACTCGGCGTGTCGGGCATCAACGGCGTCGAATGGGATGCGGTCGAATTGCCGTCGCAGTTCATGGAAAACTTCTGCTGGGAATGGGACGTGCTGTCGTCGATGTCGTCGCACGTCGATACGGGCGCCGCGCTGCCGCGCGAGCTGTTCGACAAGATGATCGCCGCGAAGAACTTCCAGAGCGGCCTCGGCACGCTTCGCCAGATCGTGTTCTCGATGTTTGACATGCTGCTGCACGTCGACTTCGACCCGGCCGGCGCGACGGACGTGAACGCGTTCGCGCGCGAGATCAACGAGCGTTACCACGTGATCCCGCAGGCGGCGTTCTCGCGCTGGCCGAACACGTTCAGCCACATCTTCGCGGGCGGCTATGCGGCCGGCTATTACAGCTACAAGTGGGCCGAGGTGCTGTCGGCCGACGCGTACGCGGCGTTCGAGGAAGCGGCTGCCGCGAGCGGCAGCGTGCTCGACGCGGCGACCGGCACGCGCTATCGCCGCGAGATCCTCGAAGTCGGCGGCAGCCGGCCGGCGATGGATTCGTTCAAGGCGTTCCGCGGCCGCGAGCCGGAAATCGACGCGCTGCTCCGCCACAACGGGATGGCGTCCCCCGCGCACTGAGCAGGCCCTGCCCGGCTCGTCCGCCTGCATCGAAAGGCACCGCTTCGGCGGTGCCTTTTTTCATCATGGCGCCGGCGTTTCGCCGCCTGCTTCGTCCGTGTTGGCGGTGTTGCGGTCGGCCTCGTCGTCGAACAGCGAAAACTGCCCGTGACGCTCGGCCGTGTCCTCGTCGATGCGCACGCCGACACCGAGCAGCCGCACGGCCTGCGCGCGCCGCTGCAGTCCCTTCGCGAGCAGCGTGACGGCCGTCTGCGCATTCGTCGCATCGGCCACGCACTCGACCGTCGTGCGCTGGAAATCCGCGAAGCGGATCTTCACGTACAGCTTGCGGATCGAGCGGGCCGCGCCCGCGCGCGCGATCCGCGCGTCGAGCTGCACGACCAGGCGACGAATCTCGTCCGCGCATTGCTCGAGCGTCGTCAGGTCGGTCACGTAGGTCGTCTCGACGCTGACCGACTTGCGCTCCTGGTCGGCCTGCACGGGGCGCTCGTCGATTCCACGCGCGAGCTGGTACAGCCGCCGGCCGAACGCGCCAAACTCGCGATGCAGATCGATCAGCGACCAGTCGCGCAGCTGAGCGCAGGTCTGGATGCCGAGCCGGTCGAGCCGCGTGGCCGTCACCTGGCCGACGCCGTGCAGCTTGCGCACCGGCAACGCCGCGACGAATGCATCGACCTCATGCGGGCGCACGACGAACAGGCCATCGGGCTTGTTCCAGTCGGACGCGATCTTCGCGATGAACTTGTTCGGCGCAACGCCCGCCGACACCGTCACGCCGACCGTGTCGTACACGCGCCGGCGAATCTCCCGTGCAATCAGCGTCGCGCTGCCCTGGCACAGTTCGGAACCGCTGACGTCGAGGTACGCCTCGTCGAGCGACAGCGGCTCGACGTCACGCGTGTAGTCGCGATAGATCGCCATGATCTGCCGCGACGCCGCACGGTACTTGTCCATCGCGGACGGCAGGATCAGCAGGTCCGGGCACTTGCGCATCGCCAGCGCCGACGACATCGCCGAATGCACGCCATAGCGCCGCGCCTCGTAATTGCAGGTCGCGATCACGCCGCGCTGGTCGGGCCGGCCGCCGACCGCGAGCGGCCGGTTGCGCAGCGACGGGTCGTCGCGCATCTCGACCGATGCGTAAAAGCAGTCGCAGTCGCAATGGATGATCTTGCGCACGCGTGACGGAGCGTCGCCGGGTGGCGGCACGCGCGGATCGGCAGGCGGGATGATGGTCGGATTCACGGTGCCGATACTGTACAAAAACACAGTGTCCGTTTCAACTGTCGCGTGATGGTGCGTTCGGTCGCCTCCGCGCAGTTCCGGCACGTTCCGGCGGCACCGTACCGGTCCGCTTCGCGCGGATCGTACCGCCGCGCGCAAGGACCGCCCCCTATACTCGTCTGACACAGTTTACGAAACGCGCGGGTGACGGATGAAGGTGATCGGACTGATCGGCGGGATGAGCTGGGAATCGTCGGCGGAGTACTACCGGATGATCAATCGTCATTCGAAGGCGCTGCACGGCGGCCATCACAATGCGAAGAGCGTGCTGGTCACGGTGGATTTTGCGGAGATCGAAGCATTGCAGCGCGCGCAGGACTGGGCCGCGCTCGGTGAACGGATGGCCGATGCCGCGCGCCGGCTCGAAGCGGCCGGCGCCGATCTCGTCGTGCTGACGACCAACACGATGCACCGCGTACACGACGCGATCGAGGCTGCGGTGGCGCTGCCATTCCTGCACATCGCCGATCCGACCGGCACCGCACTGCGTGCAGCGGGCGTCGAGCGCGTCGCGCTGCTCGGCACGCGCTACACGATGGAACTGCCGTTTTACAAGGAGCGTCTGCGCGACAAATTCGGCCTCGACGTGCTGGTGCCGGACGAATCCGCGCGTAGCGACGTGCACCGGATCATCTACGACGAGCTGTGTCATGGCGTGATCGACGCCGACTCGCGCGCGACCTACGTAGCGATCATCGACGAACTGGCGAAACGCGGTGCGCAGGCGGTGATACTCGGCTGCACGGAAATCACGCTGCTGATCGGCGCAGACGATTCGCCGCTGCCGGTGTTTGATACGACCGCGCTGCATGCGAAGGCGGCGGTCGAGTGGGCGGCGGGCTGAAAACAAAAAACCCGGCACGAGGCCGGGTTCCTGTCGACGAAGCGCGCATCGGTCACTTGCGCTGCACATCGTCTGGTGTGCTTGGTTGCGGGGGTAGGATTTGAACCTACGACCTTCGGGTTATGAGCCCGACGAGCTGCCAGACTGCTCCACCCCGCGTCAGAGAAATAAATTATAGGGTGATGAAGTACTCACGTCAACACTTTTGTCACAATTTCTTTGCAGGCCGTCGATCACGCGTTGCATCGCACCTGCTTCGCGTCGCGTGTCGCGCGCGTTCGCGCCCCCTGCTCGCGGTAAGATGGCGGCCTTCGCATTCACCCCGCACGCATTCCCGTTCATGAAAATCGCCACCTGGAACGTCAACTCGCTCAACGTCCGCAAGCAGCACGTGCTCGACTGGCTCGCGCAAAGCGGAACCGACGTGCTGTGCCTGCAGGAACTGAAGTTGCCCGACGAGAAGTATCCGCGCGCCGATCTCGAAGCTGCCGGCTACCGCAGCTGGTTCGCGGGCCAGAAGACCTACAACGGCGTCGCGATCCTCGTGCGCGACACGCTCGCCGTCGACGAGTCGGACGTCGTGCGCAACATCCCCGGCTTCGACGATCCGCAGCAGCGCGTGATCGCCGTGACGGTCGAAGGTGTGCGCATCGTGTCCGCCTATTTCCCGAACGGCCAGGCGCCCGACTCCGACAAGTTCGTCTACAAGATGCAGTGGCTCGACGCGCTGCATGCGTGGCTGGCCACCGAAATGCAGCGCTACCCGAAGCTCGCGCTGCTCGGCGACTACAACATCGCGCCGGAAGACCGCGACGTGCACGACCCGGCGAAATGGGAAGGCCAGAACCTCGTGTCGCCGCAGGAGCGCGCGCACTTCGCGAAGCTGATCGAGCTTGGCTTCGTCGATGCGTTCCGCCGCTTCGAACAGCCGGAGAAGACCTTCACGTGGTGGGACTACCGGATGTTCGCGTTCCGCCGCAACGCGGGGCTGCGCATCGACCACGTCCTGCTGTCGCCGGCGCTCGCCGCCACCTGCACGTCGTGCGAAGTCGACCGCGTGCCGCGCACGTGGGACCAGCCGTCCGACCACACGCCCGTCGTCGCGATCGTCGGCTGAGCCCCCGCCCACGCGCCCGCGCGCGCTCAACCGCGCGCGGGCGCGGGCCCGAGATGGGCCCATAGGAAACCGAACTCCGCCGCATCCGATTCGGCGCGCTCCAGATCGTCGGCGCTGCCGTGGCCGCCGTCGGTGTTCTCCCAGTACCACACCCGTTCGTGGCCGAGCGCATGCATGCGCGCGGCCATCTTGCGCGCATGCGCCGGATGCACGCGGTCGTCGCGCGTCGACGTCGTCAGCAGCAGCGGCGGATACACGACACCTTCGCGCACGCGGTGATACGGCGAGTACGCGGCGAGTGCCGCACCCTCGCGCGAATCGTCCGGATCGCCATACTCGTCGAGCCACGCGGCGCCCGCGTGCAGTTTCGGATAGCGCTGCATGTCGAGCAGCGGCACGCGGCACAGCACCGCGCCGAACAGTTCCGGGCGCTGCACCATGCAGGCGCCCACCAGCAGCCCGCCGTTGCTGCCGCCCTCGATGCCGAGTTGCGCGGCCGTCGTCACGCCGGTGCGGATCAGGTCCTCGGCCACCGCGATGAAGTCGTCGAACGAGCGCTGCCGATGTTCGCGCTGCGCGTCGACGTGCCAGCCCGGCCCGAATTCGCCGCCACCACGGATGTGCGCGAACGCCGCGACACCGCCGCGTTCGAGCCACGCAATGCCGAGTGCATCGCTGTAGCCGGGCAGGTTCGGAATCGCGAAGCCGCCATAGCCTGACAGCAGGCACGGGCGCGCGACGCGGGTGCTGCCGTCGGCGCGATCCGGCGCATCGAGTGCATCGAGTGCATCGAGTGCGTCACGCGGCCCGATCAGCGTGTACGGCACCACCGTGCCGTCGCGCGAACGGGCATTCGCGCGACGCACGACGAGCCCGGCCGCATCGAACCGCACCGGCGGCCGATCGAGCAGCACGCGGCGCGACGGCGCATCGGCCGCGCGATCGGCCAGGTCGGCGAGCCAGCATTCGGGCGGATCGAGATAGGTATCGACGTCCACGTACACGTCGTCGTTCAGCGTCGACTCGACCGGCTCGACGTCGATCTGCGCATCGCCCGGCCAGTCGAACGGCCGCGCATCCCACGTCCACGCGCCGTCCTCGCCCTGGCGCGGCTGCCACAGCATCGTGCGGTTGTGCACGTCGTCGAGCCAGCTCGCGATCAGCATCGTGCGCGTGTGCGTCCACGTGCAGGCGGACGTCGACGGCCGCGGCGCGAACAGCGTCGTGAGCTCGCGTGACCCTGCCAGGAACGCCTGCTCGCGGATCGCGAGCAGCGAGCCGCCCGCATGATGCACGCCGCCGCAGTCCCAGTCGAGCCGCGGCTCCAGCACGAGCCAGCCTTCCCAGAAGCCGACCTCGACATGCGTCGGCACGTCGTAGCGCGCCCACTCGCCCGCGTCGGTCAGCCAGTACGCGTGTGCGTCGAAGAAATCCACGCTGCGCCACGCGACGTGACGGCCATCGATCGGGTCGAACCACGCGCCGGCGCTGATGTCGTCGGGTTCGCCGCGAAACACGACCGGCGCATCGGCGAGCGGCGTGCCGCGTACCCAGCGGCGCGCTTCGTACGGATAGCCGGCCGCGGTCGCATGCGCTTCGCCGCGATCCCAGCTCACGTAGACGGTATCGCGGTCGATCCAGCCGACCGTGTGATGCCCCGGCGCGTCGATCGTGAAACCGCCGTCGACGAAACGACGCTGCACGAGATCGAACTCGCGCACGACGACGGCGTCGGCACCGCCCGGCGACAGCGACAGCAGCGCGCGGTCACCGTCGGGGTACAGGATGGCGTCCTGCTCGAACACCCACGACTCGCCCTCTTGCGCGCCGAGCGCGTCGACGTCGAGCAGCGTTTCCCACTCGGGCCGGCCGGCGCGCCAGTCGTCCCAGCGCGCGCGGCGCCACAGTCCCTTCGGATGGATATCGTCCTGCCACAGGTCGTACGCCCACTCGCGCCAGCGGGTCGGAATCACCGGGCGTTCGCGCGGCAGATACGCTTGCGCGAGCCGGGCGGTAAGCGCGCGATACGCATCGTCGTCGCGCAGCGCGATACGCGTGCGCGCGTTCTGCTCGTCGACCCACGCGCGGGCACGCTTGCTGTCGAGCGATTCGAGAAAACGGAAGGGATCGGCCCCGGCGGGCCAGCGGAAGGAATCGGACATGACGGAACGCACCTGACGGCAAACCGCGATTATGTCCGATCGCGGCATGCGCGACACCCGCGCATGCCGCGATGGAGGCTTACGGCTCCAGATGCAGTTCCTGGATCTTGCGCGTGATGGTGTTGCGGCCGATGCCGAGCCGCTCCGCCGCCTCGACCTTGCGGCCGCGCGTGAAGTCGAGCGCCTCGCGAATCACGGCCGCCTCGAAGCGGCGCGCGAGTTCGTCCATCACGTCGGCCGAATTCTCGCGCAACAGCCGCGCGACTTCGGTGCGCAGCCCGCTTTCCCACATCGGATAGCCGGCCGGCGCGCCGTTCGGTGCGGCCGCGACGGGCGCCGCAGTCAACGGCACGCCACCCGCCGCCAGCTGCGCGCGCGCCGCGTCGCCCGCAACGCCGCCGCTCACGCCGCCGGGCGCATCCGCGCCGTCGGCCATCGCGGTCACCGTTGCGCCTGCCGGCACGAGGTCGGGCGGCAGGTCCTTGATCTCGACCGTCTGCGCCGGCGCCATCACGGTCAGCCAGTTCGCGAGGTTCTCGAGCTGCCGCACATTGCCGGGAAACGGCAACGACGTCAGATACGCGAGCGCTTCGTCCGACACGCGCTTCGGCTCGACGCCGAGATCGCGCGCGCTCTTCTGCAGGAAGTGGCGCGTGAGGAGCGCGATGTCCTCGCTGCGTTCGCGCAGCGGCGGCAGCCGCAGCCGAATCACGTTGAGCCGGTGGTAAAGGTCCTCGCGGAACAGCCCCTGCCGCACGCGCGCCTCCAGATTCTGATGCGTCGCGGCGATCACGCGCACGTTCGCGCGCAGCGGGTTGTGGCCACCGACCCGGTAGAACTGGCCGTCCGATAGCACGCGCAACAGGCGAGTCTGCAGATCGAACGGCATGTCGCCGATTTCGTCGAGGAACAGCGTGCCGTTCTCGGCCTGCTCGAAGCGGCCCTGGCGCGTCGTCTGCGCGCCGGTGAACGCGCCGCGCTCATGGCCGAACAGTTCGGATTCCAGCAGGTCCTTCGGAATCGCCGCGGTGTTCAGCGCGATGAACGGGCCGTTCGCCCGCGGGCTGTGACGGTGCAGCGCCCGCGCGACGAGTTCCTTGCCGGTGCCCGATTCGCCGGTGATCAGCACGGTCGCGGCCGAATGCGACAGGCGGCCGATCGCACGAAACATGTCCTGCATCGCGGGTGCCTGGCCGAGCATCTCGGGCGCCTCGGCGACGCGCTCGTCCTGCGGCGCACCGCCGCGCAGGCTCTCCTCGACCGCGCGTCGAATCAGCTCGACGGCCTTGTCGACGTCGAACGGCTTCGCGAGATATTCGAACGCGCCGCCCTGGAACGCCGCGACGGCGCTGTCGAGATCGGAGAACGCCGTCATGATGATGACGGGCAGGCCCGGCAAGCGCTCGTGCATCGCCTGCAACAACTCGAGGCCGGAGCCGCCCGGCATCCGGATGTCGGACACGAGCACCTGCGGCGTCTCGTGGTCGAGCGCGGCCAGCGCGTCGCGCACGTTCGCGAAGCTTTTCGTCGCGAAGCTGTCGCGGGCGAGTGCCTTTTCGAGCACCCAGCGGATCGATTGGTCGTCGTCTACTATCCAGATCGGCTTCATAGGTCGGTCAGGTATGGGTGAATCCGGTGAATCGCCATGCCGTCGCTCAGTGATCGAGCGGCAGCAGGATCTGAAATTCGGTACGGCCGGGCCGGCTCTCGACTTCGATCATCCCGTCGTGCTGCTGCACGAAGGTCTGCGCGAGCGTGAGGCCGAGGCCGCTGCCGTCGTCGCGCCCGGACACGAGCGGGTAGAAGATCCGGTCGCGGATCTCCTCCGGAATGCCGGGCCCGTTGTCGACCACGTGCAAGTCCAGTGCCAGCTTGTACAGGCGCTTCGCGATCGTCACCTTGCGCGCGACGCGCGTGCGCAGCTCGATCTTCGCGTCGCCCTGCGCGATCCGTTCGCGCAGCGCCTGCGCGGCGTTGCGCACGATGTTCAGCAGCGCCTGGATCAACTGCTCCTTGTCGCCGCGCAGGTCCGGCACGCTCACGTCGTAATCGCGCTCGATGGTGAGCCCGCGCGGAAATTCCGCGAGCATCACCGCGCGCACGCGTTCGCACACTTCATGAATGTTGACGTCGCCGACGATGTGCGGATGCCGATGCGGCTCCAGCAACCGGTCGACGAGCGTCTGCAGGCGGTCGGACTCCTTGATGATCACCTGCGTGTATTCGCGCAACTCGCCGCGCTCGCGCTCGCTCAGTTCGAATTCGAGCAGCTGGGCTGCGCCGCGAATCCCCCCGAGCGGGTTCTTGATTTCATGCGCGAGGTTGCGGATCAGTTGCTTGTTGACCGCGGTCAGGTCGTGGATGCGTTCCTCGCGATCGGTGCGCGACTGCCGTTCGTTCTCGAACAGCTCGACGAGCACGAAATCGGGCGCGGTCTCGATGAAGCCGACGATCGCATGCACGTGCAGCGGTTCGCGGCCGGGCCGATCGAGCACGGTATCGAGATGCGTCGCGTGAAAGCGCTCCTCGCCGATCGCGGTGATCGTCGACGCGAGCTCGTTCGCGTTCGGGAAAATCTCGCCCCACGGCCGCTGCGCGAGCTGCCGGCGCGAGATGTCGAGCATCGCCTCCGCGGACGGGTTCGCGTACGCGATCCGCAGCGTCTTGCGGTCGAGCACGATCACGACCGTCGGCAGCGCTTCCAGCCCCGCAAGCAGGCCCGAGCGCGAGAGCCGCTCGTCTTCCGTCAGTCGCTCGGCATGCCCCGTCTTCGCCTTGATCAGATTCTTCAGAGCCATCGTGCGTGTCGTCGCGCCTCACCGGGTCGAAAAATGGAAATGCTCGGAACAAAAAAGGGACGGCTGGACGCCGTCCCCTTTCAGACTCCGCGGTTCCCGCCGCAAGCCGCGCGACGGGAACGAACCGGCATGACGGCGCTGAATCGAAGCGCCATCGCCGATTACAGCGAGTAGTACATCTCGAACTCGATCGGATGCGTCGTCATGCGGAACTTCGCCAGCTCCTGCTCCTTCAGCGCGAGGTACGCATCGATCATGCCGTCGGTGAACACGCCACCGCGCGTCAGGAACTCGCGATCCTTGTCGAGCGCTTCCAGTGCCTGGTCGAGGCCTGCGCAGACGGTCGGGATCTTTGCATCCTCTTCCGGCGGCAGGTCGTACAGGTTCTTGTCCGCGGCTTCGCCCGGGTGGATCTTGTTCTGGATCCCGTCGAGGCCGGCCATCATCAGCGCCGTGAAGCACAGGTACGGGTTCGCCATCGGATCCGGGAAGCGCGTTTCGATACGGCGGCCCTTCGGGTTCGACACGTGCGGAATGCGGATCGATGCCGAACGGTTACGCGCCGAGTAAGCGAGCTTGACCGGTGCTTCGAAGTGCGGGACCAGACGCTTGTACGAGTTCGTCGTCGGGTTCGTGATCGCGTTCAGTGCACGGGCGTGCTTGATGATGCCGCCGATGTAGAACAGCGCCAGTTCCGACAGGCCGGCGTAGCCGTTGCCCGCGAACAGGTTCTGGCCGTCCTTCCAGATCGACTGGTGAACGTGCATGCCCGAACCGTTGTCGCCGACGACCGGCTTCGGCATGAACGTCGCCGTCTTGCCGTACGAGTGCGCGACGTTATGGATGATGTACTTCGACCATTGCGTCCAGTCGGCGCGCTGCACGAGCGTCGAGAACTTCGTGCCGATTTCGTTCTGGCCCTGGCCCGCCACTTCGTGGTGGTGCACTTCGACCGGGATGCCGAGCTGTTCGAGCAGCAGGCACATTTCCGAACGCATGTCCTGGAACGTGTCGACCGGTGCGACCGGGAAGTAGCCGCCCTTCGTGCCCGGACGGTGGCCCGTGTTGCCGCCTTCGAATTCCTTGCCTGCCGACCACGGTGCTTCTTCCGAGTTGATCTTCACGAAGCAGCCCGACATGTCCGTGTTCCACTGGACCGAGTCGAAAATGAAGAATTCCGGTTCCGGACCGAAGTAGGCCGTGTCGCCGATGCCCGTGCTCTTCAGGTACGCTTCGCCGCGCTTCGCGAGCGAACGCGGATCGCGCTCGTAGCCCTTGCCGTCGGCCGGCTCGACCACGTCGCAGGTCAGCACGAGGGTCGACTCTTCGTAGAACGGGTCGATGAACGCGGCGCTCGGGTCCGGCATGAGCAGCATGTCCGACGCCTCGATGCCCTTCCAGCCGGCGATCGACGAGCCGTCGAATGCATGACCGCTTTCGAACTTGTCTTCGTCAAACGCCGAAACCGGCACCGACACGTGCTGTTCCTTGCCGCGCGTATCCGTGAAGCGGAAATCGACGAACTTGACGTCCTCGTCCTTCACGAGCTGCATGACGTCGGCGACGGTTTTACTCATAACCTCTTCTCCTGATTGAACAATTCCGGCGGACTGGGAACCGCCTCGTTTATCGAGCTGCCCGGAGTCTGGCTTTAGCGCAGCGTGCCCCGGGTCGACCGAATTCTATATAGCAGCAACCGTGCCAGCCATGCACAGAAGCGACATGAATCGCGCCAGCCCGCGCCACGGCAGGGCCCGGCTGCGCGATTCCGGGGCCGGGCGCCACATCGGCGATCGGCTGGCCGCACCTCCATGGTGCAAATGGTGAAACGCGCCAAGAGCACGGAATCATTCTGGTGCATTCGCATCATTCTGCACTTTTTTGGTGAACACGTGGGCGGTGCATACCCTGCCGGGCAAGCGGACATCCGCGCGGCGGCACCGCGCTAGAATGATCGTTTGACCGATACGGAGACCTCCTGCCATGAGTACGCTCGACCAGCTTTACGCGAAGGCCGAAGAACGCCGCGCCCAGGGCGCGCTCCCCTATGCCGGCGCACTGCTGCCGGTCGAGGCATTCGAACTGCTGCAGCTCGACCCGTCGGCACGCCTCGTCGACGTGCGCACCCACGCCGAGCTCGACTGGATCGGCCGCCCGCTCGTCGGCGACGGCCAGTACCTGCACCTCGAATGGACGCGCTACCCGGGTGGCGTGCCGAACGCCGAATTCGTCGATCAGCTGAAAGCGGCCCTTCCGGCCGATACGCCCATCCTGTTCCTGTGCCGCAGCGCCGCGCGCTCGAAGCTCGCCGCGGTCGCGTCGACGCAGGCCGGCTTCACGAAGGCCTTCGACCTGCTCGAAGGCTTCGAGGGCGGCAAGGATGCGGAAGGCCACCGCAAGACGGTCGACGGCTGGTGCTTCCGGAAACTGCCGTGGATCGGCGCCTGACGGCGCATCCGCCGAAGCACGCCCGATTGCGACATCGTCGAGGCGGGCGATGACATCCCGATGACGGGCCGCGTTGCGCGGCCCGTGGTTTTTGTGCGGCCTCTCCGCGGCCCGCATCGGTGACCGATGCGCGGCCCTCAGGCGCGCGGCACGTCCGGCTCGACCACGTCGCCACCGAGCAGGTGCACGCCTTCGCGGAGCTTCACGAACGCGGCCGCGACCGCCTCCGGCTCGCCCTTCACGCCGAGATCGATATGCCGCCGCGCGTAGATCCCGCCGCGCTCGGCGTCGCCCACGCTCGGCAGGCTGAACACGCGCACGCCCGGAAAATCGCGCTCGATCTTCTCCATCAGCGGCGTGAGCGTCGATTCCGGCAGTTCGAACACGTACAGCGAGCGCTCCGCGTGCGGCGTCGCGTGATGGAGATGGCGGTACTTCGTGTCGAGCACCCATTCGATCATCGGCCACGCCATCACCGGGAAGCCCGGCACGAAATGGAGATCGCCGACCGAGAACCCGGGAATCCGGTTGTAGCCGTTCGGGATGATCGTCGCGCCCGCTGGGAACACGCCCATGTTGAAGCGGTGCTGGTTTTCCGGCGATTCGAAATCGATCGGCTTGGCCGGATCGGTGTGCGTCTCGCGGATGCGCTCCGAGATCAGCGCCTTTGCTTCCGGGTGCAGCTCGAGCGGCACGCCGAGCGCGGCGGCCGCGCACTGGCGCGTGTGGTCGTCCGGCGTCGCGCCGATCCCGCCCGTGGAGAACACGATGTCGCCGGACGCGATCGCGCGAGCGAGCGTGGCGGTGATCCGCGCCGGATCGTCGCCGACGTATTCGGCCCAGTCGAGCGCGAGGCCGCGCGCGCCGAGCAGCTCGATGACCTTGGTCAGGTGCTTGTCCTGCCGGCGGCCCGAAAGGATTTCGTCGCCGATGATGATGATGCCGATGCTCATGCCTGCCCCATGTCGATTGCGGTGGCGCGCGAACTCGCGCGCAGGTCGTCCAGCGCGCGCAGGCAATAGTGCCCGAACCACAGCGCCGAGAAGACGAGGATGAAAGCGTAAACCCAGATCATCGCCGCCGCCACGAATGGAAACAGCACCATCATCCAGACCGACGACACCCACACGAAGGTGGGCACGGTACCGAGCAGCCCCGTCGCGACGCCGATGCCGATCAGCGGCCAACGATGCTGCCGCACCAGCGCACGGCGCTCGTCGCGGCTCGCGTGCTGCGCGAGCGCGTCGTAGGTCATCACGCGGTAGGTCAGCCAGCCCCAGATCACCGGCGGCAGCAGCGCGAAGAACGGCGGAATCAGCCACAGCGGGATCGTGACGACCAGCAGCACGACGCCGACGACGGCCGCGCCGAGCGAATTGAACACGCTGCCGAAGAACGTGCCGCCCCGCTTCGCCTCGAGCGTAGCGAACTGCCGGTTCGACAGGTGCTTGATCACCACCGGCATCGAGATCGTCGCGATCAGCAGCAGCACGGTCAGCACGATCAGCGGAATCGCGAGCGAGACGACGACGAACGGCGCGACGACCGCATGCAGCTGCGACATCCCGATCGCGTCGAACATGCGGTACAGCACGGCCGTGAGCACGAAGCCGTCGAGCGCGCCGCGCGCGGCATCGATCAGCGTCTGCCAAGAGAACCACAGCACGACGCCCCACAGCAGCGCCGAGACGACGAACGGCATCAGGGTGAGCCACAGCATGCGCGGATGCAGCGCGCTGACGAAGGCCCGGACGAAGGAGCGCAGCAAGTCGTTCATGCGAACCTGTATCGACGATGAAAAACGGGGAAAGGATAAACCACACGGCCCGCATGCGCCAAAGCGCATGCGGGCCGTGCAGGAGAGCCGTTCAACGGGAAAGCGACAGGGTCAGGCCGACGCTGCGCCACGCTTCGCGGGAACGAGGCGCCGGAAGATGCGCACGAACGCGAGGCCGTGCTGCGCCCAGAAGCCGTCGCCGTAGGACACGCCTTCGACCTGCTCGCGGATGCCGGTCGGCTCGACCGTGCGGTTCCACGACGCGGTGCCGAACATCATGTCCCACCACGGGAACAGCACGCCGAAGTTGCAGCCGTACTTGGTGCCTTCGTGGCCGTAGCCGACCGCGTGGTGGCGCCGGTGGAAGATCGGGCTCACGAGCAGGCGCTCGCCGAGCCAGCCGAACGACAGCCGTGCATTCGTGTGCTGAATGCTCTGCACGAAGTTCGTGACGGCGGTCAGCACGACGAACTGCGACGGCGTCACGCCGATCACGAGCGCGATCACCGCGAAGAAGCACGACTGGATCACGTCGTCGAGCAGGTGGTTGCGGTCGTCGCACCACAGCGACATTTGCCGCTGGCTGTGATGCACGGCGTGCAGCTCCCACCAGATGCCGAACTTGTGCTGCCAGCGGTGATACCAGTAGCCGGCGAAGTCGAGCACGACGAGATAGATCGCGAACGCGACGATCGGCTGCGAGGTCACGCCCGGCCACAGATAGTCGAGGTTGAAGTTCGCGACGCCGTGCAGGCGCAGCCATGCCTGGAAGTTGTCGAACACCGGCTGCAGCGCGAAGAAGAAAAACAGCGTGTAGATGCCGAGCTTCGAGATCGCCGTGTAGATCACGTCGACCCGCACCGCGCGGCGGTTCTGCCAGCGCTCGACCGGCAGCAGCGCCTCGAGCGGGCGCAGCAGCGCGAACATCAGCACCATCTGCAACGCGCCGATGATCACCCAGTACAGCGCGTCGTAGGTGTCCTCGTCATAGTCCATCAGGTTGAACTTGAAGAGGAGCGGTTGCACGACGTCGACGTACAGCCACGTCTGGATGTTCGACACGAAGGTATCGATCAGGTGAAGCATCGCGAACCTCCGTCCGTCAGGCCCCGTTCGCCGCGCGCCACGGCGCGCGGTCGTAGAAGTAGATCCCGTGCGGCGACCGGCCGACGGAAATCGTCTGCACCAGCTTGCGCGACGGCAGGTCGATGATCCCAACCTTCTTCGCGAAACGGAACGTCACCCACAGCGTCTTCTTGTCGGCGGACAGTTCCATGTCGTCCGGCCCCGGCAGCAGGCCGGTGATGTCGCCGACGTTGGTCAGCGTGTTCTCGTCGATGATGCTGATCGTGTTCGCGACCCGGTTCGTGACGGCGACGTGCGTGCCGTCGGCGAGCGAGCGGAAGTTGTGCGCGCCGTTGCCCGTATGGATCTGCTTGACGACCTTCTGGTTGCGCCAGTCGACCACCGCGACGTAATCCGCGCCGGTCATCCCGACCAGCAGGAACTTGTCGTCCGGCGTGAGCCACAGGCCGGCCGGCACCTTGCCGACCTTCATCTTCCATTTGACCGTCTGCGTCGGCAGATCAATCGCCGCGATCTCGCCGGACACCTGCAGCGACACGAGCAGCGTCTTGCTGTCCTTCGTGAATGCGAGGTGGCTCGGCATCACCGCGAGCGGCACGCGCTTCGCGAGCTTCAGGTCGCGGCCGTCGTAGCTGTAGATGTCGACGCGGTCGAGCCGCAACCCCGCCGCCGCGAACCACTTGCGGTCGGGCGAGAAGCCGAGCTGGTACGGATCGTCGATCCCCTCGACGGTGCGCTGCAGCTTGCCCGTCTTCGGATCGAGGAACATCAGGCTGTTCGAGACCGAATTCGCGACGATCAGCGACGAATTGTCCGGCGTCGCCATCAGATGGTGCGGTTCCTTGCCGGTCGGCATCGTCGAAACGACTTCGCGGGTCTGCTGGTCGATCAGGGAAAGCGTCGCTTCGGCCGAATTGAGGATGATCACGTTATTCGCGTGTGCGGCGGGCGCCAGCACGGCGGCGGCCAACGCAAGCGTGCGGCCGAAGGAAAGGAAAGTGCGCATGAAGACTCACGTCGTGGAACAGCAGTCATTGTAAAACGTTCGGCGGGCCCCTCCGGTTGACCGAAGGCGGCATTGCGCCACTTCGACGCAGGTCGCGGCGGCCGTGCGGCCGGCGCCTTGGAGCGGCCGGGACCTGCAACCGGTGCGGGCCCGGCCGATCGCCGTTGCGCTAGCGCTGCATCGACTCCCACACCTTGTGCAGACGCTTGACAGAGACAGGCATCGGCGTGCGCAGTTCCTGCGCGAACAGCGAAATTCGCAACTCCTCCAGCAGCCAGCGGAATTCCGCGAGACGCGGATCGGCGACGCCGCCGCGCTGCGACACCGCGCGCTGATACTGCTGGACGAGCGGCAGCAGCTCGCCGGACTGCTTCGCGTCGCGCGCCGGGTCGGCCTTCAGCTTGTCGATCCGTAGCGCGATGCCCTTCAGGTAGCGCGGGAAGTGTGCAAGCTGCACGTAAGGCGTATCGATCACGAAGCGCTTGCCGACCAGCGCAGCGAGCTGCTGCTGCAGATCGGCATGGGCCTGCGCGAACGGCTTCGCCTGCGCGAGCTTCTTCGCAAGCCCCGCATACTCGGCGAGGATCTGCCCGACGAGCCGCGCGATCTCCTGCGCGAGCAGGTTCAGGCGGCTCCTGCCCTCGTCGCGGCGCGCGTGGAAGCTCGCGTCGTCGTCGGGCAGCGGATCCTGCAGGCACGCGCGGTCGAGCGCCGTGTCGATCAGCTGGTCGCGCAGCTCGTCCTGCGTGCCGAGCGACATGTACTGCATCGCCATCTCGCGCAGCCCCGGCAGGTTCTTCTCGAGGAACTTGATCGGCTCCTTCAGCTGCAGCGCGAACAGCCGCCGCAAACCGGCCCGGTGGATCCGCGCGGCCTCCTCCGGCGAGTCGAACACCTCGACGTCGCAATGCGTGCCGCGATCGACGAGTGCGGGATAGCCGTACAGTGTCTGGCCACGGCGGCGGATCTCCAGCAGCTCGGGGAGCTTGCCGAAGTTCCACGTCGTCAGGTTCTCGTACAGCGCGGTCGCGCCGGCTTCCGCCGGGGCGGCCGTGTGCGGCGCCGTGCCCTTGCCCGGCTTGCCGCCCTTCGCCGCCGAACCCGGCACCGCGGCGAGCGCCGGCGCGTCACCCGCATCGCCGTCGCCCGCTTCGCCGCCCGGCGCGATCGTCGACGCCGCCGCGATCTTCTGGAACTGCTGCTGCGCCTGCGCGCCGAGCTCCTGGCGCAGTTGCGCGAGATTGCGCCCCATCGCGAGCTGGCGGCCGTGCTCGTCGATCACCTTGAAGTTCATGAACAGGTGCGCGGGCAACGTCTCGAGCTTGAAGTCGGCCGTCCTCATCGCGACCTGAGTCTCGCCGCGCACGTCGGCGATCAGCGCCTCGACGAGGCCGCCCGCGCCGAAGCGCTCGCGGCCCATCCGCTCGACGAAGCCGGCCGCGTATTCGGGCAGCGGCACGCAGTGCCGGCGCAACTTCTGCGGCAGCGACTTCAGGAGCAACTGCACCTTTTCCTTCAGCATCCCCGGCACAAGCCATTCGCAGCGGCGCGCGTCGACCTGGTTCAGTGCGTACAGCGGCACCGCGAGCGTCACGCCGTCGCGCGGCGTGCCGGGCTCGAAATGGTACGTGAGCGCCATCTCGACACCGGCCATCGTCGCGCGCTTCGGGAACAGCTCGGTCGTCACGCCGGCCGCCTCGTGGCGCATCAGGTCGTCGCGCGACAGATACAGCAGACGCTGCTTCTCCTCTGCCTGACCGCCCTTCTTCACCTCGTCGCGATACCAGCGCTCGAACGCGGCGCCCGTGTGGATTCCCTCCGGAATCGCCTGGTCGTAGTACGCGTAGATCAGCTCGTCGTCGACCAGCACGTCCTGGCGGCGCGACTTGTGCTCGAGCTGCTCGATGTCGGCGAGCAGCTTGCGGTTGTGCGCGAAGAACGGCAGCTTCGTGTCGAATTCGCCCTCGACCAGCGCGCCGCGGATGAACAGCTCTCGCGCCCGCGCCGGATCCTGCTTGCCGAACGCGACGCGCCGGCGGTGGTAGATCGGCAGCCCGTACAGCGTCGCGCGCTCGAACGCGCTGACCTGCGCGGGACGCTTTTCCCAGTGCGGCTCCGACAGCGATTTCTTCAACAAGTGCGCGCCGATCTTCTCGACCCATTCCGGCTCGATCTTCGCGAGACAGCGCGCATACAGCCGGCTCGTCTCGACGAGTTCGGCCGTCATCACCCAGCGGCCGGCCTTCTTCGCGAGCGCCGAACCCGGCCACAGGTAGAACTTGATCCCGCGCGCACCGAGGTAGTGCGGATCGTCGTCGGCCTTCATGCCGAGGTTGCCGAGCAGGCCCGTCAACAGGGCCAGATGGACCTGTTCGTAGGTCGCCTCGACCTCGTTGAGCCGCCAGCCGTGCTCACGCACGACCGTCAGCAGCTGCGAATGGACGTCGCGCCATTCGCGCAGCCGCAGATGCGACAGGAAGTTCTGCCGGCACGCGTCGACCAGCTGGCGGTTCGACTTCTTGTGCGCGACCGCTTCTTCGAACCACGCCCAGATCTTCAGCCACTGCAGGAATTCGGAGCGCTCGTCGGCGAACCGGCGGTGCGCCTGGTCGGCCTGCTCCTGCGCCTCGATCGGACGGTCGCGCGGGTCCTGCACGGACAGCGCGCTCGCGATGATCAGCACCTCGCGCAGCGACTGCTGGTCGCGCGCGGCGAGAATCATCCGGCCGACGCGCGGATCGAGCGGCAGCCGCGCGAGTTCGCGGCCGAGCGGCGTCAGCGCGTTGTCGTCGTCGACCGCGCCGAGTTCGTTGAGCAGCTGGTAGCCGTCCGCGATCGCGCGGCCGGGCGGCGGCTCGAGGAACGGGAACGATTCGATCGCCGTCAGGTGCAGCGACTTCATCCGCAGGATCACCGACGCGAGCGACGAGCGCAGGATTTCCGGATCGGTGAAACGCGCGCGCGCCTGGAAGTCGCTTTCCTCGTACAAGCGGATGCAGACGCCGTCGGCCACCCGGCCGCAGCGGCCCGCGCGCTGGTTCGCGGCGGCCTGCGAGATCGACTCGACCTGCAGCTGCTCGACCTTGTTCCGGTACGAATAGCGCTTCACCCGCGCGAGACCGGTGTCGACGACGTAGCGGATGCCCGGCACCGTCAGCGACGTTTCGGCCACGTTGGTCGCGAGCACGATGCGGCGGGCGTTCGACGCCTTGAACACCTTGTCCTGGTCGGCCGCCGACAGCCGCGCGAACAGCGGCAGGATCTCGGTATGCGGCGGATGATGCTTGCGCAGCGCCTCGGCCGCCTCGCGGATCTCGCGCTCGCCGGGCAGGAACACCAGCACGTCGCCGGGGCCTTCGCGGCACAGTTCGTCGACCGCGTCGACGATCGCGTCCATCAGGTCGCGTTCGGCCTCGCGCGCGGTCTTCACGCGATCGCGGCCGCCCGTGCCTTCGGCGTTCTTCACGGCCGGGCGATCCTCGGCCACCGGCCGGTAGCGCATCTCGACCGGATACAGCCGCCCGCTCACCTCGATCACGGGCGCCGGGCGCTCGTCGGTGCCGAAATGGCGCGCGAAACGGTCGGCGTCGATCGTCGCGGACGTGACGATCAGCTTCAGGTCCGGCCGCCTCGGCAGGATTTCCTTCAGGTAGCCGAGCAGGAAGTCGATGTTCAGGCTGCGCTCGTGCGCCTCGTCGATGATCAGCGTGTCGTACGCCTTCAACAACGGATCGGTCTGCGTCTCGGCGAGCAGGATGCCGTCCGTCATCAGCTTGACGGACGCGCCCGGCGCGAGATTGTCGGTGAAGCGCACCTTGTAGCCGACCACCTCGCCGAACGGCGTGCCGAGCTCCTCGGCGATCCGCCGGCCGGTCGACGACGCGGCCAGGCGCCGCGGCTGCGTATGGCCGATCAGGCCGGTGCCGCCGGCGCCGAGGCCGCGGCCGAGATCGAGACAGATCTTCGGCAGCTGGGTGGTCTTGCCCGAACCCGTTTCACCGCAAACGATGACAACCTGATGACCGGCGATCGCGCGCGCGATTTCGTCGCGCTTGCCCGACACGGGCAGGCTTTCGGGGTAGGTGATCGGCGGAACGGGATTGGGCGCGACGGCTGCGCGCGGCGGCCGTTCGCGGCGCGGTGCGCGCTCGCCGGCGGCCCGTGGCGCGCCCTGCGCGGCCGGCTGGCCCGGTTCGCGGCGCCGCTCGTCGCCGCGCGGCGGCTGACCCGCCTGCTGTTGCTGCTGGCGCGCCGGCTGGCCCTGCTGCTGACGCGCATCGGCCGCACCCTCCGGGTGCCGGGCCGACGGCGCTTTGGCCCGCGTCGGCGCGGGACTTTTAGGTACATTCGACATGGGGGCGCATTATAATCCCGCCCATGAATTCCCAAACCGACCTCCCACCCGCCCAGACCGGCGCTGCGACGCCGCCGGCCGCCGACGATTCGGCCGCCAGCCACGCGCAGTTCGTCGACTGGATGCGCTCCGTCGCGCCCTATATCCACAAGTTCCGCAACAGCACGTTCGTCGTGGGGTTCGGCGGCGAGGTGGTGCAGCAGGGGCTGCTGAACGCGCTCGTGTCCGACATCGCGCTCTTGCAGGCGATGGGCATCCAGATCGTGCTCGTGCACGGCTCGCGGCCGCAGGTCGAGGAGCAGCTGAGCCTGCACGGTGTCGAATCCGAGTTTTCGCACGGGCTGCGCATCACCGATGCGCGCGCGCTCGAATCCGCGAAGGAAGCGGCCGGCGAAGTGCGTCTCGACATCGAGGCGGCGATCAGCCAGGGGCTGCCGAACTCGCCGATGGCGCACGCGCACATCAGCGTCGTGTCCGGCAACTTCGTGACCGCACGGCCCGTGGGGATTCTCGACGGGGTCGATTTCGCGCACACGGGCATCGTGCGCAAGATCGACGCCGAATCGATCCGTCATTCGCTCGCGAGCCGCAAGCTCGTGCTGCTGTCGCCGCTAGGCTTCTCGCCGACCGGCGAGGCGTTCAACCTGTCGATGGAAGATGTTGCGTCGGCCGCCGCGATCGCGCTGCGCGCCGACAAGATCATCTTCCTGACCGAAGCGCCCGGCATCGTCGACGACGAAGGCGAACTGATCCGCGAAATGTCGCTCGACGCGGCCGCCGAGCTGCTCGATTCCGGCAACATCCAGGGCGACGATGCGTTCTTCCTGAAGCACTCGATCCGCGCATGCCGCGGCGGCGTGACCCGCGCCCACCTGATTCCGCAGTCGCTCGACGGCAGCATGCTGCTCGAACTGTTCCTGCACGACGGCGTCGGCACGATGATCTCGTACGAGAACCTCGAGAGCCTGCGCGAAGCGACGCCGGACGACGTCGGCGGCATCCTGTCGCTGATCGAGCCGCTCGAGTCGGACGGCACGCTGGTGCGGCGCGGCCGCCACCAGATCGAACGCGACATCGACCACTTCTCGGTGATCGAGCACGATGGCGTGCTGTTCGGCTGCGCGGCGCTGTACCCGTACCAGCAGGAGAAGATCGGCGAGATGGCGTGCCTGACGGTCGCGCCGGAAGCACAGGGCTCGGGCGACGGCGAACGCCTGCTCAAGCGCATCGAGCAGCGCGCCCGCGCGCGCGGCCTCACGCACATCTTCGTGCTCACGACGCGCACCGAGCACTGGTTCCTCAAGCGCGGCTTCGTCAAGGTCAGCGTCGACGACCTGCCGGAAGACCGTCGCAAACTCTATAACTGGCAGCGCAAGTCGCTCGTGCTGATGAAGCAGCTCTGAGCGCAGGCACGACTGCCCTTCCCCCCAGACACCGATTACAGGAGAAGTACACGATGGCTCGAATGATCCAATGCGCGAAGCTCGGCAAGGAAGCCGAAGGCCTCGATTTCCCGCCGCTGCCGGGCGAACTCGGCAAGCGCATTTACGAGAGCGTCTCGAAGGAAGCGTGGCAAGGCTGGCTGAAGCAGCAGACGATGCTGATCAACGAAAACCGCCTGAACATGGCCGACCCGCGCGCGCGCCAGTACCTGATGAAGCAGACGGAGAAGTACTTCTTCGGCGACGGCGCGGACCAGGCGTCCGGCTACGTGCCGCCGACGGAAGGCTGAAGCACCGCGAATCGCGCAGGCCGGCCGCACCGGCAGCGACGAGCAGCGAAGCAAACGGCATCGTGTATCGCACGGTGCCGTTTGCTTTTGGGAGCGCGGAATCGGGGCGATGCGATCCGGCCGGCGCGTTCGCTGCCGCCGAATCGGCACGTCACGCCGGCCCGGCGGATTCAACCCGCCGGTTTCAACGCACCGCGGTCGCCCGCTTGCGCGGTCTCGCCGGCCGGACTTTCAGCGCTCGCGCCTTCGGTGCCCCATTCCGCCGCATCGCTGCGCTCGGCGCTCGACAGCTCGTCCGCGCGATAGCCGGTGCGATTCAGCAGCGCCAGCATGCACGCGAGCGACACGAGCGCGTACAGCCCCGACACGATCGCGACGCCGACGATGCTGCCCGTCGCATTGAGGATCGCCTGCGCGAGCACCGGCGTGCCGCCGCCGACGACGAGCGCGCTCAACTGATACGCGAGAGACAGGCCCGTATAGCGGATGTTGGCCGGAAACACGCGCGCGAGCACGCCGCCGACCGCGCCGTAGAACATCGCCGACGGAATCGTCGAGATGCACATGCCCGCGACGGCGACCCAGTACGAACGCGTCGCGAGCGCATGGAACATCACGGGCATCAGCACGATCTCGGGAATCAGGATCCAGCACATCGCGCGCCGCATGTCGACCTTCGACACGAACCACGCGCCGACCGGCTGCATCAGGAACTGCACGACGAGCGAAATCGACAGGATGCCGAGGAACGTGCCCTGCGCGTAGCCGAGCTCCTTCGTCGCCCACGACAGCGCGAACGTGCTGCGGAAATACGTGACGTTGATCACCGGCAGCGTGCCGGCCGCGAGCAGAACGACGACCCAGTGGTCGCGCACGACGTCGCGCAGCGGCAGCTTCACCGTGCGCTTGCGTGCGAGCACGCGCTGCATGTCGATCGACTCCTCGAGCCGCAGCCGGATCACCATGCCGATGATCACGAGCACGGCCGACAGCAGGAACGGAATGCGCCAGCCCCACATCAGGAACGACGGCGTCGGCAGCGCGCTCAGCGCGAAGAACGCGGCGGTGGCGAGCAGGTTGCCGGTGGGCGAGCCCTGCTGCGCGAACGCCGCATAGAGGATGCTGCGATGCTTCGGCGCATTCTCGCTTGCGATCAGCACCGCGCCGCCCCACTCGCCGCCGACCGCGATGCCCTGCAGCACGCGCAGCACGACGAGGCCCGCGGGCGCCCACACGCCGACCGACGCATAGCCGGGCAACAGGCCGATGCCCGTCGTCGCGAGCCCCATCATCACCAGCGTGATCACGAGCGCCGTCTTGCGGCCGACGCGATCGCCGAGATGCCCGAACACGATGCCGCCGAGCGGCCGCGCGGCGAAGCCGGCCCAGAACGTGACGAACGCGAGCAGCGTCGCGACGCCCGGATCCATCGTGCGGGAAAAGAACACCTTGCCGAACACGAGCGCCGCGGCCGTGCCGTAGATGTAGAAGTCGTACCACTCGATCGTGGTGCCGACGAACGCCGCGAGGGCGGCACGGCCGGGCCGCGGCTGCGCGGCGGATGGGGATTGCGGACGGCTCATCGATGTCTCCATGTTCGTGATCGGCGGCGCGACTGTCGCGCGCCTTGCCGGATGGCCGGCCTTGCGCCGCCGGCTGGCGGTGGTGCTTTACGGCGCTTCGCGTTGCCTTGCGTTGCGCCGCTTTTCCCTGCGACGGGTCGGCCGGGGATGCTCGCGTGCGAGCACCACTCGGCCGGTCACGCCGGGTCCGGCGCGACCTTCAGCACGCCGGCGTCGAGCAGTTGCTGCTGGAGCGCGGGATCGACGCCGAGGCGGTCGAGCACCGCGCGCGTGTCGCGGCCGAGCGCGGGTGGCGGCGAACGATAGGTCGCCGGCGTGCGCGACAGCTTCACTGGCGATGCGGTGCCGCGATATGCGCCGATCTCGACGAACAACGCGCGGTGCAGCGCATGCGGGTCGCGCGCGACATCGGCGACCGTGCGCACCGGCCCGCACGGTACGCCCGCCGCCATCAGGTCGCGCGCCAGCGGCTCGCACGGATGGGCGGCGAGCCGTGCCTCGAGCTCGACCTTCAGTTCGAGCCGGTGCGCGCAGCGGCTGCGGTTGTCGGCGAAGCGCGGATCGTCCGCGAGCGCCGGCGCACCGAGATACGCGACGAGGCGCGCGAACTGCCGGTCGTTGCCGACCGCGAGGAAGATCGGCACCGTCGCCGTGCGATAGCTGTCGTACGGCGCGATGTTCGGATGCGCGTTGCCGCTGCGCTCGGGCACGCGCCCCGAGCCGAAGAAGTTCGGCAGGTGCGGATGCAGCAGCGACACGCCGCAGTCGTACAGCGCGATGTCGATCGACTGCCCCAGCCCGCTCTTCTCGCGCTCCGCGAGCGCCAGCAGGATGCCGGCAAGCGCGTTGAGCCCCGTGACCATGTCGACGATCGGCAACCCGATGCGCATCGCGTCGCCGTCGCGCTCGCCATTGACGCTCATCAGCCCGGCCATCGCCTGGATCACCGCGTCGTAGCCGGGCAACCCGCCGAGCGGGCCGTCCTCGCCGAAGCCCGTCACCGCGCAGTGGATCAGGCGCGGGAAACGCGGCTGCAGGTCGCGCGCATAGTCCATCCCCCAGCGCGCGAGCGTGCCTGGCTTGAAGTTCTCGACGAGCACGTCGGCGTCCTCCAGCAGGCGCCACAGGATCGCGCGCCCATCGTCGCGGGACAGGTCGAGCGCGAGCCCCTCCTTGTTGCGGTTCACGCCCATGAAGTACCACGCGGTGTCGCCGAGGAACGGCGGCCCCCAGCCGCGCGTCTCGTCGCCGCCCGGCGGCTCGATCTTGATGACCGTCGCACCGTGATCGGCAAGCGCCTGCGTGCAGTACGGACCGCCGAGCACGCGGCTCAAGTCGACTACCTTCAGGCCATCGAGTGCGCCGCGCGGCGCGTTCATCGCTTCCGTCGCGCTCATCGTTCAACCTCCGGCAGCAGGTCGAGCGCCATGTCGAGCGGCACCGTTGTGCCGCGCAGCAGCGCGTCGAACGCCGCCGCTTCGTCGTCGCGCGACGCCGGTGCGAGCGGGTCGACCGGCAGCAGCTTGTGACGCACGACCAGGTGTGCGAGCGCGAGGCGCCGGTAATCGGGTGCGAGCTGTGCGCCCTCGCACGCCATCAGCACGGCCGCGCTCGCGTAGTAGAGCGCCGACGCAGCCTGCCGCACGCGCGCGTCGTCGCCTTCATCTGCAACCCGTGCGAGCGCATCGCACGCGCGCATGAGAATGCGCCGCAGCGCCGCGCGGCTCGCGTCGGGCAGCGGCGCCGCGCCGAGCCGGTCGCCAAGGAACGTGCGCAGCGCGTCGAGCGCCTGCTCGCGCTGCGCGGCGCGCGCGACGTCGAGCGCGACGATGTTGCTGGTGCCTTCCCAGATCGAGCCAAGATGCGCGTCGCGCACGAGACGCGCATCGCTCCATTCCTCGATGTAGCCGGTGCCGCCGCGCACCTCCATCGCGTCGCCCGTCACGCGGCGCGCATCGCGGCACGCGCGGAACTTGATCAGCGGCGTCAGGATGCGCACGCAGCGCGCGACCTGCTCGTCGCCCGCATCGGCCTGCGGCAGCAGCATCGCGATCTGCATGAACATCGCGCGCGCGGCCTCGGCCGGCAGCAGCATCTTCATCAGTTGACGCTGCATCAGCGGCATCTCGATCAGCTTGCGGCCGAACGCCTCGCGATGCGCGGCGACGTGCAGCGCCTCGTTCAGCGCGCGCCGCATCAGCCCGGCGGCGCGCACGCCGTTCGACAGCCGCGACATGTTGATCATGTCGGCCATCTGGTGGAAACCGCGACCGATCTCGCCGATCAGGTAAGCCTGCGCACCTTCGAGCGCGATCTCGCCGCTCGCCATCGAACGGCTGCCGAGCTTGTCCTTCAGTCGTACGATCCGATAGCGGTTGCGCGTGCCGTCCGGCAGCGTCTTCGGCAACAGGAACAGCGCGAGGCCCTTGATGCCAGCCGGCGCGCCGTCGGGCCGCGCGAGCACCATCGCCAGGTCGGCGTCCGCGTTCGAGCAGAACCACTTGTCGCCGTACAGGCGCCACACCGCCCCGCCCTGCCCGTCGGTTTCGCGCGCCGCGCGCGTCGTGATGCGGCCGACGTCGGAACCGGCCGCCTGCTCGGTCATGAACATCGCGCCCTGGAACAGCGTGTCGAAATCGCGCGACGCGAGCATCGGCAAATACTGCTCGACGAGCGCCCGATCCCCGAAACGGCGCAGCGTGCGCGTCAGCGAATCGGTCATGCTGACCGGGCAGCACAGCCCGAATTCCGCCTGCACAAACAGGAACGTCAGCGCGTACTTGACGAGCGGCGCCACCGCCTCGGGCTGGTGGCTCAGCGCCGCGAGCCCGAGTTCCGAATAGGCGACCCGTTCGAGCGCGACATACGCGGGATCCTTGTCGATCCGCTGCACAGCCTCGCCGCGCCGGTTGCGATGCTCGAGCACGGGCGGATGCTTGTCCGCGCGCGACGCCCACGCGTCGAGTTCGCCCGACACGCGCGCGCCGAGCGCGTGCAGCTGCGGTTCGAGTTCCGCGTATCGGGCCGCGCCGAGATGCAGCTTCAGCAATGCGCCGAGGTCGGGATCGGACGTGAAGAAATTGATGCCCCGGCTATCGGGGATGTTGTTGGCCGCGCCGGTGTCCGGCGTGCGAGCGGTGTCGTTCATGCGTGCGTCTCCAGGGTGGCCCGGCTGCCGGCCGGTGCCCGCGCCGTGGCGGCGCGGCCGGCGGGTGCCAGGCGTTCAGCAGAGCGTAGGCGCGCGATCGATAAGCGTCCAATACAGGATTTATCCGGTACGATAGACGAAGCTTATCGATGCCGATGCGGGAAGGAGACACCATGGAACTGAGGCAGTTGCGCTACTTCGTGGCGGTCGCCGAGGAACTGCATTTCGGGCGCGCGGCGAAGCGCCTGTTCATCTCGCAGCCGGCGCTGAGCTTCGACATCCGCAAGTTCGAGGATGCGCTCGGCGTGCAGCTTTTTTCCCGCACCAACAAGACGGTCGCACTGACCAACGCGGGCGCCGTGCTGCTCGGCGAAGCGCGCCGGCTGCTGCTGCAGGCGGCCGAGGCCGAGCGTCTCACGGTGCGCTCGGCGTCCGGTCTCGCCGGCCGGCTGCGGATCGGCTTCGTCCATTCGATGCTGTATCGCGGGCTGCCCGATGCCGTGCGGCGCTTCGAGGCCGACTATCCGAGCGTCGAGATCGTGCTGAGCGAGATGAACACGCAGGCGCAGGTGCAGGCGATCCAGCGCGGCCAGATCGATCTCGGCTACGCGCACTGGGGCCACTGCCCGCCCGAGGTCGAATCGGCGCCGGTCTACGCCGAACCGTTCGTGTGCTGCCTGCCGGCCGCGCATCCGCTCGCGCGGCGCCGGCAGGTCACACTCGCCGCGCTGGCCGCGGAACCGTTCATCCTGTTTCCGCGCGACGCGGCGCCGCACTATCACGACCTGATCATCGCGCAATGCGTGAACGCGGGATTCAGCCCGCTGATCCGTCATGAGGCGCGGCTGTGGCAGACGATCCTGTCGATGATCGAATTCGGGATGGGCATCGCGCTCGTGCCGCGCGTGCTGCAGCAGGTGAAGAGCGACCGGCTCGTGTTCCGGCCGCTGAAGGATGCGTCGCTCGAATCGCGCACGCTGGAGTTGAAGCGCAGCGGCACCGCCGAACCGGTCGCGCTGCGCTTCGCCGACTACGTGCGCGCGTCGATCGACGCGCTGCCCGCGCTCGCGGGCTGAGCAGGCGCCGACACTTCTCCGCTACTTCGCTTCCGGCTGCAGCACCGGCTGCGCGCGCCGATACCACACCGCGTACACGACGGACAGCGCGAAAAGGAACGGAATGCCGAAGATCAGCGTCATGTGGAATTCGGCCGTGAAGTAGGTCGTCACCATCACCGCGAGCATCAGCGCCGCGCCGAGCAGCGTCAGCAGCGGAAAGCCGCGCATCCGGAACGCGGGCGCCGGCAGGCCGAGCGCCGCGCGACGCCGCCGGAAGCAGTAATGCGTGACGAAGATCATCATCCACGTGAACAGCGCGCCGAACATCGACACCGACATCATGATCGTGAACGACGCGTCCGGATACAGCACGCTCAGGACCGTCGCGAGCGCGATGCCAAGCGTCGACAGCATCAGCGCGCCGAACGGCACGCCGCGCGCGTTCACCTCGCCGAGCGCCTTCGGCGCGTAACCCGCGCGCGACAGGCTGAACATCATCCGCGTCGTGATGTAGAGCTGGCTGTTCATCGCGGACAGCGCGGCGATCAGCACGACGAAGTTGATCAGCCCGGCCGCTCCCGGCAGGTGGATCGCCTCCATCACCTTCACGAACGAGCTCTCGTCGCGCCCTGCCGCCGTCCACGGCACGATCGCGAGCATCAGCGCGAGCGTGACCAGGTAGAACAGCACGAGCCGCACGATCGTCGAGCGGAACGCGCGCGTCACCGCGCGCTCGGGATCTTCGGCCTCGCCCGCCGCGACCGCGATCATCTCGATGCTCAGGTAGCTGAATATCGACACGATCACCGCGACCCACATCCCCCACATCCCCTTCGGGAAGAAACCGCCATGCTCGGTGTAATGGTGGAAGCCCGCGCCGGCCGCGCCATCGCCGACCAGCGCCGGATTACCGAACACGACGTACGCGCCCAGCACGATGAAGCCGACGATCGCCGCGATCTTCACGACCGAGAAGCCGTATTCGACCGCGCCGAACACGTCGACGCTGCGCGCGTTGACGAACACGAGCAACGCCGAGAAGCCGACGATCCACAGCCAGCCCGGCACGCCCGGGAACCAGTACTTCATGTACAGCGCGATCGCGGTGACTTCGGTGCCGACCGCGAGCACGATGCACGCCCAGTACGCATAGCGCACGAGGAACCCGGCCCACGGGCTCACGTAATGTTCGGCGTACGCGCCGAACGACCCGGAGGTCGGGTGCGCGACCGTCATCTCCGCGAGACAGCCCATCAGCAACAGCGAGATGAACGCGCCGATCGCGTAGCTGACGAGCACGCTCGGGCCGGCGAAGCCGATCGCGAACCCGCTGCCGAGAAAGAGACCCGTGCCGATCGCACCGCCGATCGCGATCATCGCCATCTGCCGTGCGGAAAGCGTGCGGCGCAGACCCTGCTCGCGCGCCGCGATATGCTGGAATTGCCCTTCTGGTTGCATCGAATGACCTCGTTCGAAAGCGTGTGTCCGGTCGAAACGTCGACGGCGCACGGACCGGTGCCGGACCGCACCGGCCACCGCGCGCCGTGTGCTCAGAACATGTGGCGCAAGCCGGCCGCGATACCCGTCTGGTTGCCGCGTCCGGGCATTTCGGTGAACGCGCCGCCGGTCACGCGGTTGTAGTCGACCGTCGCGTAGACCTGCGTGGCCTTCGACAGAGCGTACTCGGCCTCGAGCACGCCCGTATAGCGCTTCCCGCCGTTGCCTGCGATGCCGTTGACGTTGCGGATATCGTCGTAGTACGCGACGCCGGTCACCGACACCGCTGGCGTTACCGTCACGCTCGCACCGGTATAGAAGATCGCGTCGCGGCGCGGATTGTCGGCGAACGAACCGTAGGTCACGTCGCGGCCCGGCGCGTTCAGCAGTTGCTGGTCGAGCATGCCCGTGCGGTCGATGCCGCCGAGATAGCCCGCGTACAGCGTCGCCGCGCCGAACGCGTAGCGCGCGCCCGCGCCCCATGCCTGCTGCGCACGGCTGTTCAGGTCACGCACCTGCTGGTAGGTCGCGCCGACCATGAGCCCGCCGAGCGTGTACGACACGTGCGTGCCCCAGTACGCATTCGCGCCGAGGCTGCCCGCGACGCCGCCGAAGCCGTAACTCGCGCCGACGTTCAGCCCGCCGAACGTGCCGTCGTAACTGACCACGTTGCTCGCGCGGCCCTGCGTGAGGAAGTACGGCCACATGTTGGCCGTGTAGTTGCCGACCGTCAGCGGATCGAGATCGCCGAACAGGTTGAACGCCTCGGTCGCCTGCCGGCCGAGCCTCACGGTGCCCCAGTCGCTCGCCAGGCCGACATACGCGTAGCGGCCGAACAGCGCGCCGTCGAGCTGCCCGTTCTGCGGCTCGAAGCCGCTCTCGAGCCGGAAGATCGCTTTCAGCCCGCCGCCGAGCGCTTCGCTGCCCTTCAGGCCCCAACGGCTGTTGGTGATCGCGCCGTTGGTCATCTGCACGCTCGCGTCGTTCGACGCGTTCGCATGCGTCGTGTAGCGAATGCTCTGGTCGACGATGCCGTACAGCGTCACGCTGCTCTGCGCCATCGCGCCGCTCGCGGCGAGCAGGCCCGCTATCGTCGGTAGTGCGAATCGATTGATACTCATCTTCTTCGTCTCCATCCTTGTCTGAATATTTGATGTTCGTCGGGGGGGGGGGGGGTGATGCTTGTCGGTAATCGTGGGTGCTGCAATCGTCGCGAAGTCGCGTGCCGGCTAGCCGCGTGCCGCCGGCAGCGCGACATACGCGACGAGTTCGACGCGCATGTCAGGGTGCGCGAAACCCTGCACGCCCACGCACGTGCGGTTCGGATACGGCTCGCGGAAATGACGCCGGTATTCGACATCGAATTCGGGCATCGCCTTCACGTCGGACAGGTAGACGAGCACCTGCGCGACGTCGTCCATCGTCGCGCCCGCCGCCGCGACGGCCTTCGCGAGATTGCCGAGCGTGATGCGCGCCTGCTCGGCCATCGTGTCGCCGGCGATCGCACCGGACGCATCGACCGGCCCATGGCCGGTAAACATCAGCCCGCCTGCGCGGGTGGCCCACGAGAACGGCTGCGCGAGCTGGGGCAAGTCGACCGGAATGGTGTCTGCCATCGTGTCCTCCTTCGGTTCGGGGTCGGCCGCTCAAGCGGCCTGGCGCGACGTGCCGCCGAGCACGTCGGTGATCGCGTTCGCGACGTGGTCGACGTTCGCGCCGTTCAGGCCCGCGATGCACATGCGGCCCGAGCGCAACAGGTAAACGCCGTGTGACGCGCGCAGCCGATCCACGTCGCGCGCGGCGATGCCCGTGTAGCTGAACATGCCGCGCTGCGTGACGAGCGCATCGAACGCGGGCACCGGCAGGCGCGCATCGAGCCGCGCCTTCAGCGCGCCGCGCATCCGCTTGATGCGCGTGCGCACCTGGGCCACCTCGTCTTCCCAGCACGCACGCAGGACGTCGTCGCTCAGCACGGCCGACACGAGCTGCGCGCCGAACAGCGGCGGGCTCGAATAGGTGCGGCGCACGCCGGCTTGCAACTGGCTCAGCACCGTCGCCGCTTCGCCCGCGCTCGCGCAGACGATCGACAGGCCCCCGACGCGCTCGCCGTACAGCGAGAAGTTCTTCGAGAACGAGTTGCTGACGATCGCCGGCAGTCCCGCTTCGACGATCGCGCGCACGGCCCATGCGTCGTCGTCGAGCCCGTCGCCGAAGCCCTGGTACGCCATGTCGAGGAACGGAATCAGTCCGCGGCGCGCGAGCACGTCGATCACCGCGTTCCATGCGTCGCGGCCGAGATCGAGGCCCGTCGGGTTGTGGCAGCACGGCTGCAGCAGCACGATGCTGCGCGCGGGCAGCGCGTCGAGCGCCGCGAGCATCGCGTCGACGCGCAGGTCGTTGCGCGCTGCGTCGTAGTACGGATACGTGTGCACGTCGAGGCCGGCCGCCGCGAAGATCACGCGATGGTTGTCCCACGTCGGATCGCTGACCCAGATCGCGCTGTCGGGGAAATAGCGCTTCACGAACTCCGCGCCGAGCCGCAACGCGCCCGAGCCGCCGAGCGTCTGCAGCGTCGCGACGCGCCCTTGCGCGAGCGCTGCGCAGTCGGCGCCGAACACGAGGCGCTGCACGCCCTGCCGATACGCGGCAAGCCCTTCCATCGGCAGATAGGTATGCGGCGCGCCGGCTTCGCGCACGCGCTCGGCCGCGAGACGCGTGCTCTCCAGCACGGGGATGCGGCCGGCGTCGTCGTAGTAGAGACCGATGCTGAGGTTGACCTTGTGCGGATGGGCATCCTGCTGGAACGCCTGGAACAGCGACAGGATCGGGTCGCCCGGATAGGCGGGAATGTGTTCGTACATGACGCAATGACGGTAGGAGTTGAAGGCGGCGATACGGCCGGCGGCGTGACAGTGCGTCAGGCCGTGCGGTCGAGGCATGGGGCGCATGTTATCGAGGACGAAATAGAATGAGCTTCACTTTTCGATGACGAATCGCCGCCATTGCAGTAGAGTCTGCGCTTGTCATCTCAAAAATTACGGGATTCTGCGAAATGAATCTGGATCGAACCGACATGCGGATCCTGCGGCATCTCGAGCGGGACGGACGCATCAGCAATCAGGACCTCGCGAACGCGGTCGCGCTGTCGCCGTCGGCGTGCCTGCGGCGGGTGAAGTTGCTCGAGGAGCGCGGCGTCATTTCGGGCTATCGCTGCACGATCGAGCCGAAGAAGGTCGGCGTCGCGTTCGAGGCGCTCGTGCACGTGTCGATGCGGCCGGACGTGCCCGAATGGCACGACCGGTTCGTGGAGGCGATCCAGGAGTGGCCGGAAGTCATCGCCGCGCAGATCGTGACGGGCGGCTCGAACTACGTGCTGACGGTCCGGGCGCGCGACCTCGACCACTATTCCGACTTCGTGATCAACCGCCTGCACCGCGCGACAGGTGTGATGTCGATCAATTCGAGCATCGTGCTCGCGACGCTCAAGCGCGACGGCTCGATCCTCGATCTCGTCGAGCCGTCGACGGCCGGCTGACGAACTTTTTGCACCGGCCTGAAAAATATTTGAAGAAAGTGCTTTACGAACCCGAAAAGCTCTGACATAATTTCAGCTTCTTTGGGCGGTTAGCTCAGCGGTAGAGCACTGCCTTCACACGGCAGGGGTCACTGGTTCGATCCCAGTACCGCCCACCAAAGAATTCAAGGGCCTGCGTCTCACGACGCAGGCCCTTTTCGTTTTGCGGCCGCCTTTGTGCTGCGGCGCGCCTCCCCTGCACGCGTCCTTGCGCTCGCGTGCCAGGTTCGACGGGCAACGACGCTTCGGCCACATAAAGTCGAAGCGTCGCGACGACTGACTACCCTGCCCGCCTCACCCGCTCCGCCGTCGCGTCGAACGCGCGCTTCGCCTTGTCGACGATCTCGTCGACCTCCGCCTCCCGGATCACGAGCGGCGGCGACAGCAGCATCCGGTCGCCGGTCGCACGCATGATCAGATTGCCGTTGAAGCAGAAGTCCCGGCAGATCGTGCCGACGTCGACGCTGGCGTCGAACCGCTCGCGATCGCGCGCGAGCTGGACACCCGCGACCAGCCCCGCCCCCGCGATCTCGCCGACGATCGGATGATCGCCGAGCGCTTCCCGCAGCCGACGCTGGAAATACGGCCCGATGTCACGCTTCACGCGCTCGACGATCCCTTCGTCGCGCAGCAGCTTCAGGTTCGCGACCGCCACCGCCGCCGCGACCGGATGGCCCGAGTACGTGAGGCCGTG
>NZ_LOWY01000006.1:0-24065 GCF_001524185.1 Burkholderia sp. FL-7-2-10-S1-D7
GCTCCAGGAACTGAGCACCTACAACTACTGCCTCTAGTGAAGGAATGACTAGCAGCAGGCTCTCAGCATGTGGACGTACGTGAAATTCTCCAGGCACAAGCGTGCGCAATTACTCGCGATTCGAATATAGGATCGATCTGAAAAGCCGTTCAGATGGGCGGCTAACTGTAAAAAATTCATTTCAGCGCAAACGCGATGGTTGTAAAGCAGTGCATACCGCGCTCGACGTTGCGCCGATGCGTTATGCGGCCACGGCACTAGGACGATTGTGCTAGGTCACTCAGGTAGTCGGCCCATGCTTGCATCAGCTACTTCCGGTCTGCGAGCAGGAGAGCCTTATTGTAGGTGGCCTGTACTTTGTCGCTTTCGATATGGGCGAGTTGCCTCTCAATAGCATCCGGGTGATAACCGTTTTCATTGGTCCACGTTGAGAAAGTCGTGCGCCAGCAGTGCGGTGTTGTACCGCGCCCCAGGTTCATATCGCCCATGGCGTAGCTGAGCCGATTGGGCGTTGTGAAACCCTCGGCACTGCGGTGCGGGAACAAATAGTGACCGCCACCCGTGATGCGTTGCAGGTCTTTCAGGACAGCGATGGCGTGCGGGGAAAGTGGACTGATATGATCACGTCGCGCTTTCATCTTGGCGGCGGGGCGGCGCCATACCGCGTCCTCATAGTCGAACTCGTCCCATTCAGCATCCGCAGGCTCGCCCGGGCGACAAGCCGTCAGGGCAATCAAACGCAAGCAAAGTGCGGTTTCCGGATAGCCTTTGTACCCCTGCAATGCCTGGTAGAGCCCATGAATTTGTTCGCGGGTCATGACGGCTTTGGTCTCACTGACCGGGATACGGAGTAGCCCGCGCAGGTTAGGGATCGGATTGGATTCAGCCAGACCCCGCATCACGGTGAATTCAAAGATGGCAGACAGGTCACCCTTGACGTGGATCGCTGCCCACGCGCCATATACATTGCAGTCCAACAGCGGGCGAATCTGCTTGACGCCAATGTCGCTCATTGGCATCCCATCGACCTTGGGAGACAGGTACTTCCTGATGCGGGATTCTTTCGTGAGGTAGGAGCTGGGCGCGAAAACTGGCTTGATCTCGGCTAAGTCCGCCTGCGCCACCTTGGCGAACGAGCTTGCACGAGCGCGTTTGCGTTCTTCCAGTGCGTCAAGGTTGGTTTGCTTGACCCGTTGCCGCTCATGGGCAGGGTGAATGCCGTGTTTGACGAGTGCACGCGCCCGTTCCCGGGCGGCGCGCGCCTCTGCAAGACCTATTCGGGGAAAGCTGCCAATGGCAAAGAGATTTTCTTTGCCTTGCAGGCGGTATTCCCACCGCCAAAGCTTGCCGCCGGTTGGCTTGACCAGCAGGAACAAGCCCCCGCCGTCTGAAAGTTTCCGGTCTCGGTCAGCAGGTTTGACCGACTTGATCTTGGCGTCGGTGAGTAGATTCTCGGGCATCGTTGGACGCCACTGCGGGGAGAAGTACCCCCACGGTTGAACACGAGTACCCTAACGCTATCCCCAAATTTTTCAGAACTCGATGAACAATAGGAACGCTCAGTAAACCGCATTTTTTGCAAACCCTTGATTTTAAAGGGTTCGCTCAGTCCGCCGAGCGCTGCTGAGTTCAGAAAAAATCGTCAGACGTTGAACAGGAAGTTCATCACGTCGCCGTCGTGCACGACGTATTCCTTCCCTTCCGCGCGCATCTTGCCGGCTTCCTTCGCACCCTGTTCGCCTTTGTACGCGATGAAATCGTCGAATGCGATCGTCTGCGCGCGGATGAAGCCGCGCTCGAAATCGGTGTGGATCACGCCGGCCGCTTGCGGCGCCGTGTCGCCGATATGGATCGTCCACGCGCGCACTTCCTTCACGCCCGCGGTGAAGTAGGTCTGCAGGCCGAGCAGCTTGAAGCCCGCGCGGATCACGCGGTCGAGACCCGGCTCTGCCATGCCCATGTCGGCGAGGAACGCTTCCTTGTCCGCATCGTCGAGATCGGCGATTTCCGCTTCGATCGCTGCGCACACCGCGACGACCGGCGAGTTCTCGCTTTCCGCGTATTTGCGCACAGCGTCGAGGTGAGGGTTGTTCTCGAAGCCGTCGTCCTTCACGTTCGCGACGTACATCGCCGGCTTCGCCGTGATCAGGCAGAACGGCTTGAGCAGCGCCTGCTCGTCTTCCGACAGATCCAGGCCGCGCACGGCCTTGCCCTGGTCGAGATGCGCGCGAACCTTTTCGAGCACCGCAGCGAGCTTCACCGCTTCCTTGTCGTTGCCCGACTTCGCGGCCTTCGAGTAGCGCGTGAGCGCCTTCTCGACGGTGCCGAGGTCGGCGAGCGCGAGTTCGGTGTTGATCACTTCGATGTCGTCGATCGGGCTGACCTTGCCCGCGACGTGGATGACGTTGTCGTCCTCGAAGCAGCGCACGACGTGCGTGATCGCATCGGTTTCGCGGATGTTCGCGAGGAACTGGTTGCCGAGGCCTTCACCCTTGCTCGCGCCCGCGACGAGGCCTGCGATGTCGACGAATTCGACGACGGCCGGCACGATGCGCTCCGGGTTGATGATCTCGGCGAGCGCCTTCAGGCGCGCGTCCGGCACCTCGACGATGCCGACGTTCGGTTCGATCGTGCAGAACGGGTAGTTCTCGGCGGCGATGCCGGCCTTGGTCAGCGCATTGAACAGGGTGGACTTGCCGACGTTGGGCAAGCCGACGATGCCGCATTTGAGACTCATGGAATCCTTCGGACGGGTAAGGCGGCGCGGCCGGACAGGGCACGGCGGCGCGGGAAAATAGGGACGGCCGGCGCGTGGGGCGCGGCGGGCCGACGTTCAAAGGCGCTATTGTACCGTGCCGACGCCCCGGTTTCCGGCCTTCCCCCGAATGCCCGATGCGACGGGCCGCCGCGCTGCCGGGCCGGCCCGCGATTATGCTGATTTCCCGCAAAGTCCGGCCGCGTAAGGGATTGGCCCCGCAGCTATAATGCCCGCCATGACTGCCCACCACACCTTCGACGTCGCCGTGGTCGGCGGCGGGCTCGTCGGCAAGACGGCCGCGCTCGCGCTGACCCAGTCCGGCTACAAGACTGCCTTGCTCGCCCAGCCGGCCACGCCGCGCCCCGCCGATCTCGCGTTCGACACGCGCATCTACGCATTGTCGTCCAGTTCGCAGGCATTGCTGGAGCGGCTGCGAGTCTGGCAGGCGCTCGACCATGGCCGGCTCGCGCCGGTCTATGACATGCGCGTGTACGGCGATGCGCACGCGGAACTGCATTTTTCCGCGTACCAGGCCTCCGTGCCGCAACTGGCCTGGATCGCCGAATCGTCGCTGATCGAGACGTCGCTCGATGCCGCGCTGCGGTTCCAGCCGAACCTCACGTGGTTCGATGCGCGCGCGCAGGGCTTCGACGTGCGCGACGACGCGGCCGTGCTCACGCTGTCGTCGGGGCAGGTGCTGGAAGCCGATCTCGTCGTCGGCGCCGACGGCGCGCATTCGTGGGTGCGCTCGCAAATGGGGGCCAAGGTCGAACGGCGCGACTACCGGCAAACCGGCGTCGTCGCGAACTTCAAGGCGTCGCTGCCGCACCGCGAGACGGCCTGCCAGTGGTTTCACGAAGGCGAGATCATCGCGTTGCTGCCGCTGCCGGATGGTCACGTATCGCTCGTGTGGTCCGCGCACACCGCGCACGCGGACGAATTGCTCGCACTCGATCCGGCGCAGCTCGCGGCCGAAGTCGAGCGTGTGTCGCACGGCCAGGTCGGGGCACTCGAATGCGTGACCCCGGCGGCCGGCTTCCCGCTCGCGCTGCAGACCGTCGACAAGCTGATCGCCCCGCGTGTCGCGCTCGTCGGCGATGCCGCGCATCTGATCCACCCGCTCGCTGGGCAAGGGATGAACCTCGGGCTGCGCGACGTCGCGGCGCTCGCCGATGCGATCGCGAACAAGGAGAGCTTCCGCAACCTCGGCGATACGGTGCTGCTGCGCCGCTACGAGCGTTCGCGCCGCGAGGACATCCGCGCGCTGATGCTCGCGACCGACGGGCTGCAGCGGCTGTTCGCGGTGCCTGGCTCCTTTGCGAAGGCGGTGCGCAACGCGGGCATGGCGTTCGTCGGTGCGCAACCGCTCGTGAAGCGCTGGCTCGTGTCGGCCGCGCTCGGCTGATCGAACCTTCGCGCCTTCGGCCTGTCGGACAGGGTTCCGTTACGGCGTACACTGTGACGTGCACTCCGATTGAGCTGAAGGAACTACAGGATGAAAAAAACGATCCGCATCGCATCGCTGGCGCTGGCCGTCACGATGGCGACGCTCGGCTGCACCGCGCAGGCCGACCAGACCACCGACAAGCTGAAAGCCACGCTGCAAGCGCGTCTCGGCAACGACGCGCCGATCAAGAGCGTGTCGAAATCTCCGATCGCGGGCCTATACGAAGTGAACCTCGGTACGCAGATCGTCTATAGCGATGCAGCCGGCGACTACGTGCTGCTCGGCGATCTCGTCGACACCAAGACGCACAAGAACCTGACCGACGCGCGTCTTTCCGACCTCAACAAGATCGATTTCACGAGCCTGCCGCTCGCGAACGCGATCAAGGTCGTCAAGGGCAACGGCGCACGCAAGATCGCCGTGTTCTCCGATCCGAACTGCCCGTACTGCAAGCGCCTCGAGACGACGCTGCAGTCGATCGACAACGTGACCGTCTACACGTTCCTGTATCCGGTACTGTCGCCCGATTCGACCGCGAAGTCGAAGGCGATCTGGTGCGCGACTGACCGCGCGAAAACGTGGCAGAGCTGGATGCTCGACCATCGCGCGCCGACCGGCGCCGGCAGCTGCGACACGACCGCGCTCGACAAGAACCTCGCGCTCGGCCGCGGGATGAACGTCACCGGCACGCCGACGATCTTCCTGCCCGACGGCCGCCGTCTGCCGGGCGCGGTGTCGGCCGACCAGCTGAACCAGGCACTCGCGTCGGCCAAGTAAACTGACCGACACCCCGGGCTGCATGGCCCGGCCAGCGAGGGGCGCCCGCGATATCAGCCGGCGCCTCTCTTCGTTTCCGCTGCCGTATTCCGTCCGATTTTCGTCCGATTCCCACGATGACCCAGCCGATCCGTTATTCGATTGCCCCGAAAGATCTTGCCGCGCACCTGTTCGAAGTGTCGGTGACGGTCGCCGATCCCGATCCCGAAGGCCAGCGCTTCTCGCTGCCGGTGTGGATTCCCGGCAGCTACCTCGTGCGCGAGTTCGCGCGCAACATCGTGACGCTCGCCGCGTTCAACGACGCGGGCCGCAAGGTGCGGATCGCGAAAGCCGACAAGAATACGTGGCAGGCCGCGCCGGTGAACGGCGCGCTGACGCTGCGCTACGAGGTGTACGCGTGGGACCTGTCGGTCCGCTCCGCGTATCTCGACGAATCGGGCGGCTTCTTCAACGCAACGGCCGTGTTCCTGAGCGTCGCCGGCCACGAGGATGCGCGGTGCGAGGTCGACATCGCGAAACCGGCGGGCCCGGCATTCCGCACGTGGCGCGTCGGTACGTCGCTGCCCGAGGCACGCGGCACCCGGCGCTATGGGTTCGGCGCGTACTGCGCATCGAACTACGACGAACTCGCCGACCATCCGGTGACGATCGGCGAATTCGCGCTGGCGACGTTCGACGCGCACGGCGTGCCGCACGACATCGTGATCGCCGGGCGCGTCACGCAGCTCGACATGGAGCGGCTGCGCTCCGACCTGAAGCGCGTGTGCGAGGCGCAGATCGCGCTGTTCGAGCCGAAGTCGAAGAAGGCGCCGATGGACCGCTACGTGTTCATGACGCTCGCGGTCAGCGACGGCTACGGCGGCCTCGAGCACCGTGCGTCGACCGCGCTGATTTGCAACCGCACCGATCTGCCGGTGAAGGGGCGGCCGGAGACGACGGAGGGCTATCGCACGTACCTCGGCCTGTGCAGCCACGAGTATTTCCATACGTGGAACGTGAAGCGCATCAAGCCGGCCGCGTTCGTGCCGTATGACTTCGCGCGCGAAAATTACACGTCGCTGTTGTGGCTGTTCGAGGGCTTCACCTCGTATTACGACGATCTGATGCTCGTGCGCAGCGGGCTGATGTCGCAGGACGAATATTTCGCGGCGCTCGGGCGTACCATCGGCGGCGTGCTGCGCGGCACGGGGCGGCTGAAGCAGAGCGTCGCGGAAAGCTCGTTCGACGCGTGGATCAAGTACTACCGCCAGGACGAGAACGCGACCAATGCGATCGTCAGCTACTACACGAAGGGTTCGCTCGTCGCGCTCGCGTTCGATCTCGCGATCCGCGCGCAGACGCGCAACCGCAAGTCGCTCGACGACGTGATGCGCTTGCTGTGGCAACGCTACGGACGCGAGTTCTATCGCGGCAAGCAGGCGGGCGTCGAGGAAAACGCGGTCGAGACGGTGATCGAGGAAGCGACGGGCGTCGCGCTCGGCCGGCTGTTCTCCGACGCCGTGCACGGCACGCGCGACCTGCCGCTCGCCGAATTGCTCGCGCCGTTCGGCGTGACGCTCGCGCCCGAAGTCGCGCCTGGCGCGGCCGCGAAGCCGACGATCGGCGCGCGCCTGCGCGGCGGCGCGGACTGCACGCTGGCGGCGGTATACGAAGGCGGCGGTGCGCATCGCGCGGGGCTGTCGGCCGGCGACACGCTGATCGCGCTCGACGGGCTGCGCGTCACCGGCACGAACCTCGACACGCTGCTCGCGCGCTACCGCCCGGGCGACAAGGTCGAGGTGCACGCATTCCGCCGTGACGAGCTGCGGACCGCGAAACTGAAGCTCGACGGGCCGGAGGTCGCGCGCTACCGGCTCACGGCGGCCGCTAAGCCGGCTGCCGCGCACAAGGCCCGGGAAGCCTGGCTGAAGGGCTGAGGATGCACGAGCGGGTTTCGGGGCGCGATCAACGATTGTTCTGCTGTTGCAACAATCCGTCGCCTTGAACCCGCTTTTTCGCGACCATGCGGCCACGCACAATGGCGTCACTCGCGCTACCGAAGCGCAACCAAACCGGAGCCTGACATGACGACCATTCTGCAAATCAATTCCGCGGCGCGCTCGCAAGGTGCGCAATCCACGCTGCTGGCCAACGAACTGACGGCAAAGCTGCAACAATCGAACCCCGGCGCGAAGGTCGTGGTTCGCGACCTGCTGGCCGACGCGCTGCCGCACCTCGATGAATCGGTGCTCGGCGCATTCTTCACGCCGGCCGACCAGCGCAGCGCGGAACAGAATGCGATCGTCGCGAAGAGCGATGCACTGATCGCTGAACTGCAGGCCGCCGACATCATCGTGATCGGCGCACCGATGTACAACTTCGGTGTCTCGTCGCAACTGAAGACGTATTTCGACTGGATCGCCCGTGCAGGCGTCACGTTCCGCTACACCGAGAACGGTCCGGAAGGCCTGATCAAGGGCAAGAAGGTTCACGTGGTGACGGCGCGCGGCGGCAAGTACCTCGGTACGCCGAACGACAGCCAGACGCCGTTCCTGCGCACGTTCCTCGGCTTCATCGGCTTGACCGACGTGAGCTTCATCCACGCGGAAGGCCTGAACCTCGGGCCGGATGCACAGAGCGCCGCGCTCGCCGGCGCCCGCGAAGCGATCGCTGCCGCGTAAGGCCGATGCGGGTGCGTTGCACCCGCTGCGTCGCCAGATGAAAAAACGCCGCGTCCCGAAAGGGGCGCGGCGTTTTCACGTGATGCAGACGAAAGCGGGAAGTTGAACGCGGAACCGTTACGCGAGCGTTTCGGCCACCTCCGGCAGGCGCCAGTCGATCGGCGCGCGACCCGCTTCGACCAGATAGTCGTTCGCGAGCGCGAAGTGGCGGCAACCGAGGAAGCCGCGATGCGCGGACAGCGGCGACGGATGCGGCGCCTCGAGCACGCAATGCGCGCTCGCATCGAATAGCGCGCGCTTCGCCTGCGCATGCGCGCCCCACAGCATGAACACGAGGCCGCGATGGCGGCTGGCGAGTTCGCGGATCAGCGTGTCCGTGCATTGTTCCCAGCCGCGCCTCGCGTGGCTCGCGGCCGCGCCGCGCTCGACCGTCAGCACGGTGTTGAGCAGCAGCACGCCCTGGCGCGCCCAGGTATCGAGGCAGCCGTGACGCGGCGTGTCGTGGCCGAAATTCGCGGCGATTTCCTTGAAGATGTTGCGCAGCGACGGCGGCGTGCGCACGGCCGGCGGCACCGAAAACGCCAGGCCATGCGCCTGCGGCGTACCGCGGTCGTCGCCGTGGTACGGATCCTGGCCGAGGATCACGATCTTCACGTCGTCCGGGCTCGTCAGGCGCAACGCGCGAAACACGTCGGTCGGGTAGACCGTCTTGCCGGCCGCGCGTTCGTCGTCGACGAAGCGGCACAGCGGTGCATACGCATCGCTGTCGATGAAGGGTTTCAGCACGTCGCGCCAGACGGCCGGCAGCGCGTCGAACTGCGCGGCGAGGTGTGGGACGTGCGCGGCGGCAGCGGGCTGCGGCGCATCGGAGACCGGGGCGGTTGCCGCGGTCTTCTTTGCGGGCTTGCGCCCAGCCGCGGCCGGTGCGGGCGCCGAGGCGGAAACATCGTCCTGCGCCGTTTCCGGCACGGGATCGTCGAACAGCGACGCCTGTTGCGGCGTGCGGAGAGTCTTGCGGGTTGCCATGCGTGATGCGGGTTTATTGCGCGCGCAGCCGGTAGCCGCGCTGCGCCTTGCTGATGTTTTCGGGGGCGAGGCCCGGCAGCGCTTGCTGCAGTTCGGTGGCGAGTGTCGCGAGCGCAGCTTCCGGGCCGTCGATCAGTTCGAGTTCGATTTCGCTGATCGGTTCGCGGCGCGTATCGTTTTCCGCCTGGACGACGATCTCGCCGACGTCCACCGCGGCCTCGACGGTTGCGCCGCCGATTGCGATGCGCCACAGCGTACGCGAAAAATCCGTCCGGAACAGCGCGTGCAGCGCCGGCGCAGCGTCGCGCAGCGCGGTGGCGGCGTCCGGCACGTCGCACGCGGCGACGAGCGCATCGATTTCGAGCGCATCGCCGGCGACGGGCAACTCCCATTCATGGCGGCGATGCAGGCCGGCTTCCGCGCTGCCGACCGTCTTGAACGTCTGCAGCCAGCCGTGCGGCGTGCGGCGCACGCGCACCGCGCTCTTCGAACGGGCCAGCGCGAGATCGGGCGTGTCGTAGTAGACGTTCGCGAGCGCGATGACATCGCCGGCTTCGCCGGTCAGCGTCTCGAAAAAGCGCCGCGCGGCATCGGCCTGGCCGGCCGGCAGCGCGAGCTTGATTTCCTTTTCGATCGCCATCAGAAGAACATCCGCGCGAGTTCCTCGCCCGGCTGCTCGGCGCGCATGAACGCCTCGCCGACGAGGAACGCGTTCACGTTCGCCGCGCGCATCGTGTCGACGTCGGTGCGCGACAGGATGCCCGACTCGGTCACGACCATGCGGTCCGGCGGAATCATGTCGAGCATGTCGAGCGTGGTCTGGATCGTCGTCTCGAACGTGCGCAGGTTGCGGTTGTTGATGCCGAGCAGCGGTGTCTTCAGCGTCAGCGCCTGTTCCATCTCGTCGCGGTCGTGAACTTCGACCAGCACCGCAAGGCCGAGCGAGTGCGCATACGCCTCGAGGTCCTGCATCAGCGGCGTGTCGAGTGCGGCCGCGATCAGCAGGATCGCGTCGGCGCCCATCGCGCGCGCTTCGAGAATCTGGTACGCATCGACGATGAAGTCCTTGCGCAGCACCGGCAGCGTGCAGGCCGCGCGTGCTTCCTCGAGATAGCGGACACTGCCCTGGAAGAATTGCTCGTCGGTCAGCACCGACAGGCACGCGGCGCCGTGAGCCGCATACGAGCGTGCGATGTCGGCCGGCACGAAATGCTCGCGCAGCACGCCCTTCGACGGGCTCGCCTTCTTCACTTCGGCGATCACCGCCGCGTTGCCGGCCGCCTGCTTCGCACGCAGCGCGCCGACGAAGTCGCGCAGGTCGCGCGCGGATGCGTCCAGTTTCAGTGCCTCGAGCGGCGTGCTGCGCATGGCCGCCGCGACTTCGTCGCGCTTGACGGCGATGATTCGGTCGAGAATGTCGCTCATGTGGGTTCCTGCTTGATTCGTAAAGGGAGTCAGCGCTTGAACTGCTGCGTGAAACGCACGAGTTCGTCGACCTTCGCGCGCGCCTTGCCGCTCGCGACCGCTTCGCGGGCGAGCTGGATGCCGTCCGCGATCGATTCGGCGATATTGGCCGCATAGAGCGCGGTGCCCGCGTTCAGCGTGACGATCTCGCGTGCGACGCCCGGCTGATTGTCCAGCGCGCCGAGCAGCATCGTGCGCGATTCTTCGGCATTTTCCACCTTCAGCGTGCGGTTCGACACCATCTGCAGGCCGAAGTCCTCCGGATGGATCTCGTATTCGTGCACCTCGCCGTCGCGCAATTCGCCGACGAGCGTCGCGGCGCCGAGCGACACTTCGTCCATCCCGTCCTTGCCGTATACGACCAGCACGTGCTGCGCGCCGAGGCGCTGCATCACGCGCACCTGGATGCCGACGAGGTCGGGATGGAACACGCCCATCAGCTGGTTCGGCGCGCCGGCCGGATTGGTCAGCGGGCCGAGAATGTTGAAGATCGTCCGCACGCCGAGCTCGCGGCGCACGGCCGCGATGTTCTTCATCGCCGGATGATGGTTCGGCGCGAACATGAAGCCCATGCCGGTTTCGGCGATCGACGCGGCAACCTGGTCGGGCTGCAGATCGATGTTCACGCCGAGCGCCTCGAGCACGTCGGCGCTGCCGGACTTGCTCGACACGCCGCGGTTGCCGTGCTTCGCGACCTTCGCGCCGGCCGCCGCCGTGATGAACATCGACGCGGTCGAGATGTTGAACGTGTGCGAGCCGTCGCCGCCCGTGCCGACGATGTCGACGAAGTTCGAGTTGTCCTGCACCTCGACGTGGTTCGCGAATTCGCGCATCACGGTCGCGGCGGCGGTGATCTCGCCGATCGTCTCCTTCTTCACGCGCAGCCCGGTGATGATCGCGGCCGCCATCACGGGCGACATGTCGCCGCGCATGATGAGCCGCATCAGGTGCAGCATCTCGTCGTGGAAGATTTCGCGGTGTTCGATCGTGCGTTGCAGCGCTTCCTGCGGGGTAATCGTCATCGTGCGTCTCCCGTCAGGCCGTCGGCGCGGCCGCCCGGGCCGTTGCGCGATTCTGCTTCAGGAAATTCTCGAGCAGCGCGTGGCCGTGCTCGGAGAGGATCGATTCCGGGTGGAACTGCACGCCTTCGATCGGCAGCGTCTTGTGACGCACGCCCATGATCTCGCCGTCGTCGGTCCACGCGGACACCTCGAGGCAGTCCGGCAGCGATTCGCGTTCGATCGCGAGCGAATGGTAGCGGGTGACGTCGAAATGCTTCGGCAGGTCGGCGAACACGCCGCGGCAGTCGGTTTCGATCCGGCTCACCTTGCCGTGCATGATGGTCTTCGCGCGCACGACGCGGCCGCCGAATGCTTCGCCGATCGCCTGATGGCCGAGGCAGACGCCGAGGATCGGTTTCTTGCCCGCAAATTCGCGCAGCACGTCCAGCGTGATGCCCGCGTGCTGCGGATTGCTCGGGCCGGGCGACAGGCAGATGGCGTCGGGGTTCAGGCGCGCGATCTCGTCGAGCGTGATTTCGTCGTTGCGGTACGTGCGCACGTCCTCGCCCAGTTCGCCGAAGTACTGGACCAGGTTGTAGGTGAACGAGTCGTAGTTGTCGATCATGAGCAGCATGGTCAGTCTCCGGTCAGAAGTCGCTATCGAGGCCGTCCTGGACCTGTTCGGCCGCACGCAGCACCGCGCGCGCCTTGTTCTCGGTCTCTTGCCATTCGGATTCGGGCACCGAGTCCGCGACGACGCCGGCCGCCGCTTGCACGTACAGGTTGCCGTTGTGGATCAGGCCCGTGCGGATCGCGATCGCGAGATCCATCTCGCCCGAGAACGACAGGTAGCCGACGGCGCCGCCGTACAACCCGCGCTTGATCGGCTCGAGCTCGTCGATCAGTTCCATCGCGCGCACCTTCGGCGCGCCGGACAGCGTGCCGGCCGGGAACGTCGCGCGCAGCACGTCGTAGTTCGTCATGCCGGGCTTCAGCTTGCCTTCGACCGAGCTGACGATGTGCTGCACGTGCGAGTACTTCTCGATCACCATCTTGTCGGTCACCTGCACCGAGCCGATCTCCGCGATGCGGCCGACGTCGTTGCGCGCGAGGTCGATCAGCATCACGTGCTCGGCGATTTCCTTCGGATCGTTCAGCAGTTCGGTCGCGAGTTCCGCGTCGCGCTCGGGCGTGTTGCCGCGCGGACGCGTGCCGGCCAGCGGACGGATCGTGACGATCTGGTCTTCGCCGCGCTTTTCCTGGCGCACCAGGATTTCCGGCGATGCGCCGACGACGTGGAAATCACCGAAGTTGTAGTAATACATGTACGGCGACGGATTCAGCGAACGCAGCGCGCGATACAGCGACAGCGGATTGTCGCGGTACGGCTTCGTCAGCCGCTGGCCGACCTGGATCTGCATCAGTTCGCCGGCCGCGATGTATTCCTTCGCCTGACGCACGGCGGCCAGATAGTCTTCCTTCTTGAACTCGCGGAACGTCTCGGTGCGCACGCTCGCCGACGTCACGGGCGGCTGCACGGTCGTGCGCAGGCGCTGCTTCAGTTCGCGCAGGCGTTGCTTTGCCTTCGTATAGGCCTCTGGCTGGGCCGGGTCCGCATAGATGATCAGGTAGAGCTTGCCGGCGAGATTGTCGATCACCGCGACTTCCTCGGTGAGCAGCAACTGGATGTCGGGCAGGCCGAGATCGTCGCGCGGCGCGGTGTTCGCAAGTTTCTTCTCGATGTAGCGCACCGCGTCGTAGCCGAAATAGCCGGCGAGGCCGCCGCAGAAGCGCGGCAGGCCCGGGCGCTGCGCGACCTTGAAGCGCGCCTGGAACGACTCGATGAATTCGAACGGGTCACCGTTGTGCGTCTCGACGACCTGGCCGTCGCGCACCACTTCGGACACGCCGTTGCGGGTGCGCACCAGCGTGCGTGCGGGCAGGCCGATGAACGAATAGCGGCCGAAGCGTTCGCCGCCGACCACCGACTCGAGCAGGAAGGAGTTGGCGCCCGCCCGTTCAGGCTGGGCCAGCTTCAGGTAGAGGGACAGCGGCGTTTCGAGGTCGGCGAGCGCTTCCGCGATCAGCGGGATGCGGTTGTAGCCTTCGTTCGCCAGCGATTGGAATTCGAGTTCGGTCATGTTCCGGTCCTGTTCGGGACGAGCGGCGGAGTGCGCCAGGGATCACTTGACGCTGCGCGGGCTGCCGTCGGCGAAAGGGCGGTCGATCGAGAAGTGCCTGTTGCCGGCCGGCACTCCGGGCGTGAACGTCGCGAGCCTGCGGCCGATCCTGAACGCAAGCGTTCGGACACGGTAGAACTCGAGGTGGTGCGACGATCGGCGCGCGGATGCGCAGCGAGATAAAAAACGGCGCTGAAGACGTGCCTCAGCGTACCTCATCGAAGAGGTTAGCGCGACCAGCGACGCCAGGGCCAGGCTCCCCGGTCGATGCTGCTCAGACTCCGTTTTTTATTCAGAAACATGCGGATGGAAGAAATAATCAGATGGTTGGCCGGCCGGCGTTGTGCGCGGTAATCGCATGGGCCGCGACCAGCAACGAATCGACTATACCATCCGAATTTATCGTTTGTATAGCTTTGCCGTGGTTGTAGCCGTACGGCACCGTCAGCGTCGCCATTCCCGCCGCGCGGCCCGCCAGCGCGTCGTTTTCCGAGTCGCCGATCGCGACCGCCGCGTCCGGCGCGACGCCGAGCGCGTCGCAGGCCGTCAGCATCGGCAGCGGATCGGGCTTCTTGCGCGCGACGCTATCGCCGCCGAGCACGATGCCGAAGCGATCGATCAGCCCGTATTGCTCGAGCAGCTCGACCGCGAAGCGGTGCGGCTTGTTCGTCACGCACGCGAGCCGGATGCCGGCCGCGCGCAGCGCGTCGAGGCCGGTTGCGACGTCCGGATAGAGGCGCGTGTGGCGGCCGTTGATCTTCGCGTATTCGGTCTGGTAGATCGCGAGCGCGTCGTCGAAGCGCGCGTGCGCCTCGTCGGGCGCGAAGCGCGGCTTCAGCACGCTGTGGATCAGGTGCTCGGAGCCCTTGCCGACGTAGCCGATCACCTCGTCGCGCGACGTGGCCGGCGCGCCGAGCTGCGCGAGCATCCCGTTCAGCCCGGCCGTGAAATCGTCGGCCGTGTCGACCATCGTGCCGTCGAGGTCGATCAGCGCCGCGTCGATGCGCGGCGTCGCGAAACGGATCGTGCCGTCGGCTGCGGCCGGTGCCTGACGGGCCAGCGAGGAATCGGCCACGGCGTCAGCTCCGCTCGACGGTGGCGAGCGCGGCGCGCATCTCGTCGATCACCTTGCGGTAGTCGGGCTTGCCGAAGATCGCCGAACCCGCGACGAAGGTATCCGCGCCGGCTGCCGCGATTTCCGCGATGTTGTCGGCCTTCACGCCGCCGTCCACCTCGAGCAGGATCTCCCGGCCGGTGCGCTCGGTGTATGCATCGATGCGGGCGCGCGCTTCGCGCAGCTTGTTCAGCGTTTCCGGAATGAACGACTGGCCGCCGAAGCCCGGGTTCACCGACATCAGCAGCACGAAGTCGAGGCGGTCCATCACGTGGTCGAGATAGTTCAGCGGCGTCGCCGGGTTGAACACGAGGCCGGCCTTGCAGCCGTGATCGCGGATCAGCGACAGCGTACGGTCGATGTGGTCTGAACCTTCCGGGTGGAAGCTGATCAGGTTCGCGCCGGCTTTCGCGAAATCGGGCACGATCCGGTCGACCGGGCGCACCATCAGATGCACGTCGATCGGCACCTGCACGTGCGGGCGGATCGCCTCGCAGACGAGCGGACCGATAGTGAGGTTCGGCACATAATGGTTGTCCATCACGTCGAAGTGAATCCAGTCGGCGCCGGCGGCGACCACGTTGCGGACTTCTTCGCCGAGCCGTGCAAAGTCGGCCGACAGGATGCTGGGAGCGATGCGGAATTGAGTCATGACAGGGGAGCGGGGACGCTGCGGCGCAAAACCGCCATTCTACCGCCCGGCGACCCGGTGCGCGGCGACGGGCCGTGCGGTTGCGGCCCGATTCCGAATAGAATGCCGAACCAGTGCGGCGCGCCCGCGGCCTTGCCGCTCGAGTTGGCGCGGGCGGTTACCTACAGCGGAAACACCATGAGTCAGTATCAGTTCACCGTTTCGGTGAAAACCAGCTACTTGTCGGAACAATCCGACCCCGATCAACGTCAATATGCATTCGCGTACACGCTGACCATCCGCAATACCGGGCAGGTCGCGGCGCAGCTGATCGCGCGTCACTGGATCATCACGGACAGCGAAAACCACGTGCAGGAAGTGAAGGGGCTCGGCGTCGTCGGGCACCAGCCGCTGCTGCAGCCGGGCGAACAGTTCGAATACACGAGCTGGGCCGTGATCGCGACGCCGGTCGGCACGATGCGCGGCGCGTACTTCTGCGTGGCGGAGGATGGCGAGCGGTTCGACGCGCCGATCGACGAGTTCGCGCTGCACATGCCGCGCACGCTGCATTGAGCGTGCGGGGCCGGTCAGCGCGGCTGGCGGTCGTTGCCGCGGGCGTGCTTCTTCCTGCCCGACGACGTCCACACGACGATGAAGATCAGCAGGGCAAGCGCTACGAAAGCCTCGAGCGCGAAGATGAGCATCGGATATTGGTCGAGAAAATCTGACATGGCGGTTTCCATCAAGAACGAACATTGTATGTGGTTTGGGCCCCGGGCGGCCGGCTGGGTTGCCGCAGCCGCGACGGCAGCGCTGCTTGCCGCGTGCGGCGGCGCGCCGACGCGGACGTCGGCGCTCAAGCCGCCGACCGGCGCGGCGATCGTGCCGGGACAGATTGCAACCAAGCGGCTCACGCCGGTCGCGTGGCAGCAGGTGCCGGGGTGGCAGGACGATTCGCTGATCGGCGCGACGGCCGCGCTGCGGCAGAACTGCGTGCGGCTCGCGCGCCAGCCCGCATGGCAGCGCGCCTGCGCGGCCGCCGACCGCCTCGACGAGCTCGACGTCGGCAGCGCGCGTGCATTCTTCGAAACGTATTTCACGCCGTTTCAGCTGGCGAATTCCGACGGCACGCTCGACGGGCTCGTGACCGGCTATTACGAGCCGCTGCTGCACGGCTCCCGCGTGCGTCGTGGCCCTTACCAGTACGCGCTGTACCGCTGGCCGGCCGGCTATCGCGCCGGTGCCGCGCTGCCCGCTCGCGCGCAGCTCGAGCGGGCCGGCATCCTGAACGGCAACGAACTCGTGTGGGTCGATGATCCGATCGAGGCGTTCTTCCTGCAGGTGCAGGGTTCGGGGCGCGTGCTGCTCGACGACGGTTCGGTGATGCGGGTCGGCTTCGGCGGCACCAATAACCAGCCGTATCGCTCGATCGGCAAGTGGCTGCTCGATCGCGGCGAGCTGACGCCCGCACAGGCGACGATGCAGGGCATCAAGGCTTGGGCGAAGGCAAACCCGACTCGCGTGGATGCGTTGCTCGATACGAATCCGCGATTCGTGTTCTTCCGCGACATGCCGACGAAGGAAGATGCACCGCACGGCGGCGCGGACGGCCCGATCGGCGCACTCGGCGTGCCGCTCACGGCGGAGCGTTCGATCGCGGTCGATCCGTCGTCGATCCCGCTCGGCACGCCGGTGTTCCTGCAGACCACGCGTCCGCTGACGAATACGCCGATGAACCGGCTCGTGTTCGCACAGGACACGGGTTCCGCGATCAAGGGCGGCGTGCGGGCGGACTATTTCTGGGGGCTGGGCGACGACGCCGGCGACCAGGCAGGACGGATGAAGCAGATCGGCCGGATGTGGCTGCTGTTCCCGAATTCGTGATGCGCGGTGGTGCCGGCGTATACGTGTAGCCGGGCATCAAAGCGAAACAGCCCGATCGGTGTTGGCCGGTCGGGCTGTTTTTTTGCCTCGCGATTGCTGTTGCGCGTGGCGATCGGGTAGCGGGGGATCGGGGGTATCAGCCCTTGCGCTTGTCGATCACGCGGCGTGCCTTGCCGACCGAACGCTCGATCCCGTTCACGGGCAGCACATTGATCACGGCCGTCACGCCGATCAGCGACTTGATGTCGTGCGCGAGCGCTTGTTTCGCCGCATGGATCGCCGCCGTGTCGGGGGCAGTTTCGGGGCACGGCTCGACATTGAGCGTCAGCACGTCGAGCGGACCTTCCTTCGTCAGCACGATCTGATAGTGCGGTGCAAGCGCACGCTGTTTCAGCAGCTGCTCCTCGATCTGCGTCGGGAAGACGTTGACGCCTCGCACGATCATCATGTCGTCCGAGCGACCGGTGATTTTTTCCATCCGGCGCATCGTGCGGGCGGTGCCGGGCAGCAGACGCGTGAGGTCGCGCGTCCGGTAGCGGATGATCGGCAGCGCTTCCTTCGTCAGCGACGTGAAGACCAGTTCGCCGAGTTCGCCGTCCGGCAATACTTCGCCGGTGTCGGGGTCGATGATTTCCGGATAGAAGTGATCTTCCCAGATGGTCGGGCCGTCCTTGGTCTCGACGCATTCCGATGCGACGCCGGGACCCATCACCTCGGACAGCCCATAGATGTCGACCGCGTCGATGCCCATCCGATGCTCGATGGCCACGCGCATGTCGTTGGTCCAGGGCTCCGCGCCGAAGATGCCGATGCGCAGCGAGCTTTGTGCGGGGTCGAGGCCCTGGCGCTCGATCTCGTCGGCGATCGACAGCATGTAGCTCGGCGTCACCATGATGATGTCGGGCCGGAAATCCTGGATCAGCTGCACCTGCTTTTCGGTCTGGCCACCGCCGAACGGAATCACGGTCAGTCCCGCGCGTTCGGCACCGTAGTGTGCGCCGAGCCCGCCGGTGAACAGCCCGTATCCATAACTGACATGAACCTTGTCGCCACGCCGCGCACCGGCCGCGCGGATCGAGCGCGCGACGAGATTGGCCCAAGTGTCGATGTCGTGCGCCGTATAGCCGACGACGGTCGGCTTGCCGGTCGTGCCCGACGACGCGTGAATGCGCGAGATCTGGTCCTGCGGCACCGCGAACATCCCGAACGGGTAGCTGTCGCGCAGGTCGCTCTTGGTCGTGAATGGGAAGCGCGACAGATCCGTGAGCGTCTTCAGGTCGTCGGGATGCACGCCCGCTTCGTCGAATTTGCGGCGATAGACGGGAGAGTGGTCATACGCATGCCGGAGCGACCACTTCAGGCGTTCAAGCTGCAGGGCGGTAAGCTCGTCGCGTGAGGCGGTCTCGATCGGCTCGAGCGGTAGCGGGGTAGTCATGCCTGTCTCCAGTGATTGTTATGAGCGAGCCGTGGACGTCAACGTTCTTCCGGCAGCACCGTGCCCTTGATCTGGGCCGATTTGCCCCGAAACATCGCGACCGTTTCGCCTGTCTGGTTCGTGACGCGGATGTCATAGATGCCGTGCCGGCCGCTGCGCGTCTGCTCGATCGCTTCGGCCGTCAGCAGGTCGTTACCGTATACGGGACGCAGGTATTCGATCGAGCAGCCGGCCGCAACGGTATTCAGGTTGTACGAGTTGCATGCGAACGCGAACGTCGAATCGGCGAGCGTGAAGATGATGCCGCCGTGACAGGTCTGATGTCCGTTCAGGAATTCCGGCCGTACGCGCATCTGCAAGCGCGCGTAGCCGGCCCGCACTTCGACGATTTCCATGCCGAACGCGCGGCTGCAGGCGTCTGCGTCGTACATGGCCCGTGCCGTCGCACGGGCGAGCGCATCGGGCGTGAGCGTGTCGTTGGAGGTGGTCATGTCAACGCCCCTCGAAGCGCGGCGCGCGCTTCTCGATGAACGCCTTCACGCCTTCCGCGTAATCGTATGACTGGCCGAGCTTGCGCTGCAGGTCGCGTTCGAGGTCGAGCTGCTGATCGAGCGTATTCGTGACGCTGTCGCGCATCGACTGCTTGATCGACGCGATTGCGAGCGTCGGTTGCTGCGCGAGCTGATTGGCGAGCTGACGGGCCGACGCGGCGAGCGCATCGTCGTCGACCGCGCGCCAGATCAAGCCCCATTGTTCGGCCTGTTCGGCGCCGAGCTTGTCGCCGGTCAGGGCCAGCCCCAGCGCGCGTGCCATGCCGACGCGTTGCGGCAGGAACCACGTGCCGCCCGAATCGGGCACGAGCCCGATCTTGACGAAGGCCTGGATGAAGCTGCTCGAGCGTGCGGCGAACACGATGTCGCAGGCGAGTGCGAGATTCGCGCCGGCGCCGGCCGCCGTGCCGTTGACGGCGGCGATCACCGGAATCGGCATGCGTTGCAGGCGGCGGATCAGCGGATTGAAATGCTCGTCGATCAGCGAGCCGAGGTCGGTGGACGCGCCCGGCGTGAAGTCGAGATCGGCCAGGTCCTGGCCTGCGCAAAAGCCGCGCCCCGCACCCGTCAGGATCAGCGCACGTGTGCCGGCCGTCTCGACTTCATCGAGCGCAGACTGCAGTTCGCGGTGCATCGCCCGCGTGAAGCTGTTCAGCTTGTCCGGGCGGTTGAGGGTGATCGTGGCCACGCGGGCAGCCTGATCGATATCCAGCTGGATCGCCTGATATGACATGCAGTGTCTCCTTCATGACTTCGTTATAGGCGCGCGGCGCGTCGGTCACATGCGCTCGATGGCGATCGCGATGCCCTGGCCGACGCCGATGCACATCGTACAGAGCGCAAAGCGGCCGCCCGTACGCTCGAGTTGATGAAGCGCCGTGGTCACGAGCCGAGCGCCCGATGCGCCGAGCGGGTGACCGAGCGCGATCGCACCGCCGTTCGGGTTCACGCGCGGATCGTCGTCGGCGACACCGAGCATGCGCAACACCGCGAGACCTTGCGAGGCGAACGCTTCGTTCAGCTCGATCACATCGAACTGGTCGATCGTCATCCCGAGCTGGCGCAACAGTTTCTGCGTGGCCGGCGCCGGGCCGATACCCATCACGCGCGGTTCGACGCCGGCGGTCGCCATACCGACGACGCGTGCGCGGCGGCGCAGCCCATACTGATCGGCGGCTTCCGCGTTGGCGAGCAGCAGTGCGCATGCGCCGTCGTTGACGCCCGACGCGTTGCCGGCCGTCACCGAGCCGTCCGGGCGCACGACGCCCTTCAGCTTCGCGAGCGCTTCGAGCGACGTTTCGCGCGGGTGCTCGTCACGCGATACGACGAGCGCGTCGCCTTTCTTCTGCGGAATCGTCACCGGGACGATTTCTTCGGCGAGCGTGCCGTCCTGCTGCGCACGCGCGGCCTTCTGCTGGCTGCGCAGCGCGAACAGGTCCTGATCGGCACGGCTGATGTTGTAGTCGACCGCGACGTTCTCGGCCGTCTCCGGCATCGAATCGACGCCGTATTGCTGTTTCATCAGCGGATTGACGAAACGCCAGCCGATCGTCGTGTCGAAAATTGCGGTCTGTCGTGCAAATGCGCTGGTGGCCTTGCCCATTACGAACGGCGCGCGCGTCATGCTTTCGACGCCGCCCGCGATCATCAAGCGTGCCTCGCCCGCCTTGATCGCGCGTGCGGCGGTGCCGACGGCGTCCATGCCCGAACCGCACAGCCGGTTCAGCGTCGTACCCGGCACGGCGGTCGGCAGGCCCGCGAGCAGCGCGGACATGCGCGCGACGTTGCGGTTGTCTTCGCCGGCCTGGTTTGCGCAGCCGTAGATCACGTCGTCGATGGCCGACCAGTCGACATTGCGGTTGCGTTCGATCAGCGCCGCGAGCGGCACCGCACCGAGATCGTCGGCGCGGACGTCTTTCAGGGAGCCGCCGTAGCGGCCGATGGGGGTGCGAATCGCGTCGCAGATGTAGGCGTCGGTCATGGGGGTGTCGATGTGCAACGAACCTGCCGGTTGGCAGATTCGTTCATGGTAGAGAACGTGACGGCGTTTGCACGTCGGCCATTCGGGTTATGCCGTTTGGCCGGCTTCCGCAGGTACTGCCTTCGGCGCAACATGGACGCGGCTTTGCACCACGCGGAACCGGTTGGCGACGAACGCCGGATCGGCCAGCGCCGCGTTGGCGGCCGGGTTCGCGCCGGTGCCGTGGAAGTCGGAGAATGCAGCCGACTGGTTGACGAATACGCCGCCCGTCAGGTTGATCGATAGCGCGACGCCGCCACGCACCGCTGCATCGTGCGCAGCGTCGAGGACCTTGTCGTCGGTGCTGTACACGGAGAGCGTCAGCGCACCATGTTCCGCGGCGATTTCGCCGGCGAGATCGAGCGATTGCGCGGTCGAGTCGGTCGCGATCACGAACGAGATCGGGCCGAACCACTCCTGCGTGAATTTCGCGTGGTCGGCCACGTCTAGTTGCAGCACGAGCGGCGTGCGCACGCGAGCGTCGGCGAACGTCGGGTGCTGAAGCGTCTGGCTGTCAGCGAGCACACGACCGAGCTTGCGGGCGTCGTCGATACGCGCGACCACGCCGTCGTTCTGGATCGCGCCGATCAGTTCGACCGAGCGAGCCGGGTCGCCGGTCAGTTTCTGCACGGAGACGGCGATCGCCTGGGCGACTTCGTCGAAGCTTGCATGGCCGTCCGCCGTCCGAATGCCGTCGCGCGGCACGTAGATGTTCTGCGGTGCCGTGCACATCTGGCCGGAGTACAGTGCCAGTGAGAACGCGATGTTCTTGGCCGCGGCCTTCAGGTCGTCGGTCGAGTCGATCACGATCTGGTTGACACCGGCCTTCTCGGTATACACCTGTGCTTGATGGGCATGGTGTTCGAGCCACGTGCCGTTTTGCGTGCTGCCCGTGAAGTCGATCAGCTTGATTTCAGGGCGCAGCGCGAGGTCCTGCACGAGGGCGCCGTCGTTCGGCTCGGTCGCGAGGAGCGTGACGACGTTCGGATCGAAGCCGGCTTCGCGCAGCACGTCGCGGGCGATGCGGACCGTGATCGCGAGCGGCAGGATCGCGCCCGGATGAGGTTTGACGATCACAGTGTTGCCGGTCGCCAGGTCGGCGAACAGGCCGGGGTAGCCGTTCCAGGTCGGGAACGTGCAGCAGCCGAGCACGAGGCCGGTGCCGCGCGGAACGATCGTATAGCGCTTGTGCATCGCGAGCGGCGGGTTCTTGCCTTGCGGCTTCTCCCAGTGCGCATCGGCCGGGATGCGGCGCAACTCGGCCCAGGCGTAGGTGACCGCTTCGAGCGCACGATCCTGCGCGTGCGGGCCCCCGGCCTGGAATGCCATCATGAACGCCTGGCCCGTCGTGTGCATCACGCTATAGGCAATTTCGAAGCTCGCGCGATTCAGACGAGCGAGGATTTCGAGACTGACGCCGATCCAGGCGCTCGGGCCGGCTTCGCGCCATGCGCGCTGGGCCGCGGCGGCCGCGGCAATCAGTTCGTCGGGTGTCGATTTCGGATAGCGGATGCCCAGCGCGATCCCGTACGGAGACTGCTCCGCGCCAACAGTTCCGCCGGACGCCGGCTGGTCGAGCACGAACGAGTTGCCGAGGTGTGCCTTGAACGCCGCTTCGCCGTCGGCGTTGGCGCTTTCCCCGTACACTTTGGGACTCGGCATTTCCGAGAACGGGCTCCAGTACCCGCGGCTCTCGATGGCGGCGAGGGCGTGTTTCAGCGTGTCTTCGTGCTTCGTGAACAGTGCATGGGTCATGGCGGCGGCCTGATGGACAGAGGGAAGGGTTGGATCTATTAATTAACCGACCGGTTGGTCGGAGAATGGTAGCATCAAACTATTCGCATGTGCGAGGCGTTTCTCATTTCATTGATCGAGGAGAAATAGATGTCTTACGAGAACATCCTGGTGGAGACCCGGGGGCGAGTCGGGCTGATTACACTGAACCGTCCGAAGGCGCTGAATGCGCTGAACGATGCGCTGATGGATGAGTTGGGCGCTGCGCTGAAAGCGTTCGACGCAGACGACGCGATTGGCGCGATCGTCGTGACGGGGAGCGAGAAGGCGTTCGCGGCCGGGGCCGACATCGGCATGATGGCAACCTATTCCTATATGGATGTTTATCGCGGCGACTACATCACCCGCAACTGGGAGACCGTTCGCGAGATCCGCAAGCCGATCATTGCTGCCGTGGCGGGCTTTGCGCTTGGCGGTGGTTGCGAGCTCGCGATGATGTGCGACATCATCTTCGCAGCGGATACGGCCAAGTTCGGCCAGCCCGAAATCAAGCTGGGCGTGATGCCGGGCGCAGGCGGCACGCAGCGTCTGCCGCGCGCGGTGTCCAAAGCGAAGGCAATGGACATGTGCCTGACGGCGCGCTTCATGGACGCGGCCGAGGCGGAACGGGCGGGGCTCGTGTCGCGCGTGCTGCCGGCCGACAAACTGCTCGACGAAGCGATTGCCGCTGCGACGACGATTGCCGAGTTTTCACTGCCGGCGATCATGATGGTCAAGGAGTCGGTGAATCGCGCGTACGAGACGACACTGGCCGAGGGTGTCCATTTCGAGCGTCGACTGTTCCATTCGCTGTTCGCGACCGAAGATCAGAAGGAAGGGATGGCGGCATTCATCGAGAAGCGGAAGCCGGTATTCAAGAACCGCTGATTTGGCAGTGGGCGGGTGGTGCCTGGCGAGCGACGGGTGTCGGTCGTCGGCATGATCGCCCGGTGCAGTGAGCCCGAAGCCCCCGTGCGCGTTAGCGTACGGGGGCTTTTTCAAAATATTTTCACTAAAGGGGTTGCGGAGAGCGGGGCGGGTGCTTAGAATCTCGCCTCTTTCGCGCTAACGGAAACGCAGCGCGGGGGAAGAAGGGAAGCGGTGCGATGGAGGGTGGGTTGTAGAGCCCCGGCGCACACGAAGCTGAACCCGGTCATCGCAGCGAAGCAGTTCAAAAAGTTGTTGACTGACTGAAAAAGACGGTTCATAATCTCGCTTCTCTGCTGCTGAAAACGCAGCGCTGCTGAGAAACTTCAGGTTTCTCGCGGAAATGCTCTTTAAAAATTAACAGCCGATAAGTGTGGGCGCTTGATGGAAGCGAGCTGATCCTCGGATCAGATAGCG
>NZ_LOWY01000007.1:0-1652 GCF_001524185.1 Burkholderia sp. FL-7-2-10-S1-D7
GCAATACGGCCCGCGCGAATCGATGGAATACGACGTCGTGATCGTCGGCGGCGGCCCCGCCGGGCTGTCGGCGGCGATCCGGCTCAAGCAGCTGGCTGCCGAGAAAGGCACCGAGATCGGCGTGTGCGTGCTCGAGAAGGGTTCCGAGATCGGCGCGCACATCCTGTCGGGCGCGGTGATGGACCCGCGCGCGATCACCGAACTGTTCCCCGACTGGAAGGAACGCGGTGCACCGCTCGATGTCGAGGTGACCGAAGACCGCTTCCTGTTCCTGTCGGAAAAGAGCGCGATCACGACGCCGAACTGGGCGCTGCCCGACAACTTCAAGAACCACGGCAACTACGTGATCTCGCTGGGCAACGTCACGCGCTGGCTCGGCCAACAGGCGGAAGCCCTGGGCGTCGAGATCTTCCCGGGCTTCCCGGCTGCCGAGATTCTCTATAACGACGACGGCTCGGTGAAGGGCGTCGCCACCGGCAACATGGGCGTGGGCAAGGACGGCGAGCCGACCGAGAACTTCCAGCTCGGCATGGAGCTGCACGCGAAGTACACGCTGTTCGCCGAAGGCTGCCGCGGCCACCTCGGCCGCCAGCTGATCTCGAAGTTCAAGCTCGACGCGAACGCCGATCCGCAAGCGTACGGGATCGGCATCAAGGAACTGTGGGAAATCGATCCGGCCAAGCACAAGCCGGGCCTCGTGATCCACACGGCCGGCTGGCCGTTGAAGTCGGACACCTACGGCGGCTCGTTCCTGTATCACATGGACAACAACCAGGTCGTGGTCGGCTTCGTGGTGGGCCTGGGCTACACGAACCCGTACCTGTCGCCGTTCGAGGAATTCCAGCGCTACAAGACGCACCCGTCGATCCGCGCGTTCCTGGAAGGCGGCAAGCGCGTGTCGTACGGCGCGCGGGCGATCACGGCCGGTGGCCTGCTGTCGCTGCCGAAGACGGTGTTCCCGGGCGGCGCGCTGATCGGCGACGACGCGGGCTTCCTGAACGCATCGCGGATCAAGGGCAGCCACGCGGCGATCAAGACGGGCATGCTGGCGGCGGACGCCGCGTTCGACGCGCTGCAGGCCGGCCGTCAGAGCGACGAGCTCAACGCGTATCCGGACGCCTTCAAGCAGTCGTGGCTGCATACGGAGCTGTACCGCGCACGCAACTTCAAGCAGTGGATGGCGAAGGGCCTGTACCTGGGCACGCTGATGGTCGGGCTCGAGCAGAAGGTGATGGGCGGCAACGTGCCGTGGACGCTGCACCACAAGCATGCGGATCACGAGATGCTGAAGCCGGCCTCGCAATGCACGCCGATCGAGTATCCGAAGCCGGACGGCAAGCTGACGTTCGACCGGCTGTCGTCGGTGTTCATCTCGAACACGAACCACGAGGAAAACCAGCCGGCGCACCTGACGCTGAAGGATGCGAACGTGCCGGTGAACGTGAACCTGCGGACCTACGCGGGGCCGGAGGGGCGCTTCTGCCCGGCGGCGGTGTACGAGTTCGTGAAGAACGACGACGGCAGCGACCGGCTGGTGATCAACGCGCAGAACTGCGTGCACTGCAAGACGTGCGACATCAAGGACCCGACGCAGAACATCGTGTGGGTCACGCCGGAAGGCGGCGGCGGGCCGAATTACCCGAACATGTAAC